>JAJPXG010000072.1:8041-12852 GCA_021205565.1 Lachnospiraceae bacterium
ATCCAGTCCTGTGCCTGTGCCTTGAGTGTCTCTCCGGAAATCTGAAACAAAAGGCGGATGACTCTGGCCGCCTGCTTCTTTTTTGCCGCATCCTGGTTTTGAAGTGCGCCGATCATCCTGGTAATGCAGCCTTTATAATCCTGTGTGAACTCCACCAGATCCGCCGCGCCGCTCGCCTCCAGGATTTCAAAAAGCGTGTCCACAAAGGTTCTCTGTTCTTCCTCCGTCAGTCGATCCAGCCACTCCCGCAGGGCTTCATTGAGAATACGCTGCCCTTCATCTACCTTTTCCAGATAAGAAAAGCCTCTGCCGTCCACCACCCAGGAGCAGGCAAAATGCTGTAAAAGTCCCACCGCGGAGCTGTCCACCACCTTATAACCGCCGTAATTTTCCAGAATCATGCCAACCAAAGAGGAACGGGGAATGATTTTTAAGATTTTCGGCTCAATTTTCGTAAATAGTTCCAGGCTGCAGACGCCCTTTTTAAATCCCGGCCCGTCCATATTATAGATTGTATCAATCCGCGCCTGTACCCCTTCGGGCGCATTCATGGCCGCATATACCGCCAGATTACCGCCCTTGGAGTGTCCCAGAATGTTAAGCGATCCGTCAAAACAAGAGGCCGCAAGCTCCAGATAACGGCTGCTGTACTCCTGCCCCGGAATTGGATAGGTGAACGCCATATTCATATCCTCCCGCCAACCGACGATGCTCTCATCAGTGCCGCGGTAAATGATCTTCACACTGCCGTCCTCCAGAAGACAGGTCAGGGCACTGAACTGGACATGCTCCTCCTCGTTGATGAAATCCAGGAACAGGCCAAAACGGGCTTTTTGAAAACGTTTCGACAAAAGCATGGCCTCCGCCAGCGCTCTGTTTTCCTCCTCAAAGCGCGTGTCATAAAACATATTTTCCCGGTTTGGATTGCGCCAGATGTCCAGAATGGTCACCAGATCCGGCTGCCTGTCGGCGTAATTTCCTGTTCCAGACTGTTTTTCCAAGGAGCCATCTGCAACTTCTGACGCACCGTTCTGTTTTTGTGGAACCCCGTTCGCAGTTTCTGCCACGTCTGCTCTATTTTCATTTTGTCCGTCAGATTCAGCCTGCCATTCCGATATTCCGGGAATGATACCTTCAAATTTTAAATAGGAAAACTGGCACAGAATAAGGGCATCCACCTCACTGAATGCCCTCTCTGCAAAAGTCTCCTGTCCATACGTCTGTAAATAAGTAATGATGTTCGACTTCATATTCCTGCTCCCTGTATTTACCTGCTCTGCAAAAACAGGTACTCCCGCTGTGCCTCCTCGTCATTGGGATAATCGCTGACATACTGCTCCATCAGCGTCTTCGCCGTATCAAAGTCGCCCAGCATCTCGTAAGCCACGATCTGGTTAAACCGAAGATTCTGCCGAAGCGAGGTATCGTTGCAGGCAATCCCCGCGGTAAACGATTCCAGCGCCTCCTCGCAGCGGCCAAGCTTCAACTGACAGAGACCGAGCTGATTGTATAAAACAGCGCTCTCTCCCAGATCCAGACCGGAGGTATAAACATTCGCGGCATAATTATAATCGCCCAGGGCTTCGTAGCTCATGGCCAGATACAGAATCACGTCCTGATTGCCGTCTGATTTCACCTTTTCCAGATACACGATGGCCTGGCTGTATTCGCCGGTGTAATAAAGAATGCGCCCCCTGTCATAATCGCTGATGCTTGAGCTGCTGTCCAGAATATTGGATATATACTCCTCTCCCAGCGTCCGGTAGCCGTACTGCGCAAGCGCCTGATAGATGGAAATCATCAGATCATAGTCCGTAGGCGACAAATCAACCGCGGTATCAAAGCAGGTCACCGCATCCTCATACTGTCCCAGTTCCAGGTAGGTCACACCATGCATATACCAGGAGTCTGAATCATTCGGTTTTAAGGCGCACATGGCGGCGTACACCTGCTCGGCCTTCTCATACTCACCGAGCTTATTATAGGCAACCGCCAGATATTTATTAATATCGTAATCAATTTCATATAAAAATCCGGTATTCTCGGACAATGCCTCCTCAAAGCAGGACACAGCATTCTCATACTGTCCCAGACCCATATAACAGATGCCCTTCACGCGCAGCGTTTCCTGTGTACCAAGATCCTCGCTGTCCAGCAATGTAAGTGCATCCTCATATTTCATATCCTCGATCAGCGTATATACTTCGCTTTCGGATTCCGATGAAGCCGTCGCCTGAACGTCCGAATCCTCTATGGTATTGCGCGATGAACATCCTGTCAATACAAGGGCACACGCAGCTGTAAACAGCAGTCGTTTTATCATTTTGTGCATCATAAAACCTTTCTATTAGATCGTCCAGTCCCAGTTTTCCTCCTGTGTCAGCTCCTGCAGTTTTTCCTTCTCCGTATGATTGCCGTAACGGTAAATCAGCTCGGGACTGGCAATGCTGACGCTGGTATCGGCGGGAACCGATTTAGTGATGAAGGTATTGCCGCCGATGACTGCATTGCGGCCGATCACGGTGTCGCCGCCCAGAATGGAAGCGTTGGAGTAAATGGTCACATTATCCTCGATGGTGGGATGACGCTTTTTATTTCTCAGATTCTGGCCGCCTCTGGTGGAAAGAGCGCCGATCGTGACACCCTGATAGACCTTCACATTGTCGCCGATAATGGTCGTCTCGCCGATCACGATGCCGGTGCCATGGTCCATGAAAAAGCTTCTGCCGATCGTGGCTCCCGGATGAATGTCAATACCCGTGGCGCTGTGCGCAATCTCCGTCATCATCCTGGGAATCAGCGGAACATGCAGAAGCTGCAGCTCATGCGCAATCCGGTAAACGAAGATCGCGTAAAATCCGGGAAAGGAAAAGATAATTTCCTCGATGCCAGCGGCTGCCGGGTCTCCGTCATAAGCTGCCTGCGCGTCCATCTCCAGCGACTCTCTCAGCTTCGGAATCTGTGACAAAAACGCGATACAGATATCATACGCCTTCTCCTCCGGCTCTGTATCCTCCTCGTTCTCCGCGGCCGCCTTTCCCTCAAACACCAGCATGATCTGCTTGCTGAGATTGAAGAGAATATCCTCTAAAAGCATGGACAGATTATTCTGCGCTGTGTATATCCGGTAGTGCTGATTGCGGTAATATCCGCGGAAAATGATTTTCTGCAGGTTGGACAGAATCTCGGTAATAACCGCCTTATCAGGCTGGCTGTAAATCTGATCCGTGTCAATGCGCCTTTTTAAGTTATAATCGTTCAGAATGTCGCCGACCAGTGCGTTGATCTCGTCATTTAACAAATTTTTCATAGAATATCCTTAAAAGAGATATTGCTCATACACGGGATTGACAGCGTCTAAGGCTGTGATACCCACAATCCCGCCGCCGGTATGCGCACCAATCGCGCAGCCGACCTGACTCTTTAAAACGCCCTTCGCATGATAGTGCTCCATCAGGTAATCCCCCACCTGATCCGCCAGGGAGGTATCGCTGCCGCTAACGACGCCGATGATCTGATGATCCAGGTCATGGCACTTTTCACCGATCATATCCTCCACGCGCCGGATCGCCTTTTTCCAGCCACGGACATTCTCGGATCCCTTCAGGGCTCCCTCTTCGTCCACTATCAGGATCGGTTTGATATCCAGAATACCACCGGCCGCAGCGCTGAGTGCGCCGACTCTGCCTCCCTTATACAGGTAATGAAGCGTCTCCACGGTAAACTGGATCTTCATATGCTCACAGAAAAAGGAAGCCGCCTCGATGATCAGTTCCTTCGGCGCGCCGTTTTTCTGCATCAGCAAAAGATAATAGGTCACCAGGCCAAAGCCGATGGAGGCACATTTGGAATCGATAATCGTAATCTGAAAATCCGGAAACTCTTCCAAAAGATCCGCTTTCGCCAGATTTGCCGCCTGGAAGGTACCTGCAATGCCCGTGGAGAAACAGATATAGAGGACTTCATCGCCTGCCTCGGCATAGGGGCGGAAATGATCATAAAACATCTGCTGACTGATATGGTAGGTCTTGATATCGCTTTTGCCCTCGGCCTGAATCCGATAGAATTCCTCCGGCCAAATGGTCTCGCCGTCAAAATAGTCCACTTCGTCAATCGTGACCGGCGTAGGGATCACATGCAGGCCAAACTTCTCCCTGACGAATCTGGGGACGTCGGACGCGGAGTCCGTGATAATGTGAAATGCCATAAAGTCCTCCTCTCATATTCCGTTCGCTTATTATTAAGATACTCATTTTTCCGATCCGGCTTTCCGTTCCCTTCGCGCCGAACCTCTGTCGTTTGGAATCCATCTATCCCAATCAAAAGTATTCTAACATCATCACGATAAAAACACCCCTATTATTTAAGAGACAGTCGCGCAATCCCTAGTTTTTCAGAAGGATAGCGCTCAATTCCCGGCAGAGGACGGGCAGCGCGGATCAATTCCGCTTTCAGCTTTTCGCCGTAGAGGAAATAATCATGCCCGCGTAAAATTCCCCATTCCATCATAAGCGCGGCGGTGCCGGCCGCAAAGGGCGTCGCAAAGCTGGTGCCTGTAAATGCACCGTAACCTCCTCCCGGCATGGGCGCTGTGATGTCCACACCCGGCGCCGCTATCGTCGGCCTGACGGCACCGATGTTGCTTTTTTCCTGGAACTGATCCAGGGAAACGGCGCCTCTTCCGGCGAAATCCGCAAACTCGCCGGTCAGCGGGTGAAAAGCGGACACTGCGATGGCTCTGGGAGCCGTGGAGGGAATTGTCAATGTCATTTCCTGCGAGGGGTTTAAAAATCTCGTGCCAAGGTTTCGAG
>JAJPXG010000072.1:12862-13673 GCA_021205565.1 Lachnospiraceae bacterium
CAACCGTCAGATAGAGATAGAAAAACCCATTTCGGATCAGGGACGGTTCCAGGCGAATTTGCCAGATGCCTTCGTCGATATAGTATTCTGACGGCAGCAGCTCCAAAAAAATCTCCTGGTTTGTGCTGTACGGCGTGGGCTGTCCTGCAAAGGCAAGCACCCTCGTACGCCCCAGTGTCTTTTCCGTCCTGCCATAAAGTCCGGGAGCAATGAGCAGGCTTTCCCCATCCGGTGCAACCAGACGCAGGGTATAGACATCCACAAAGTTTTTCCAGAACTGAATGCTTAAACTGGTCTCATAGGAGGCCACCTGTACTTCCACTTCCGTCGTCTGGCCTTCTGTAAGATACCCGCTTGCGCGCCCGCCGGCAAGGCCCTCATTGCCGGTGCCGATACAAATTTCCGTCCGGCCAATCTCCGACACGTTATCAATGAAACGCTCCAGAAGTGAGGTTCCGTTGTGGGAGCCATAGCTGTTGCCGAAGCTTAAGTTGATGACCAGCGGCTGATTGCGTGCGAAGGCATACCGTACACTGAAGGTCAGAGCCCGCATCAGCTCCGTCGTTCTGGGAAAGCCTCTGTCAGAGGGATTTCCCAGCTTGACAATCAAAAGATCACTGCCCGGCGCAATGCCTGTATACTCATCCCCCAACTGACTCGAAGCCGCGATTCCGGCCACCGCCGTCCCATGGCCGCTTGTGTCTGCGGAAGGTACCGCTTCCAAAGGAAAGGCAAGACGCAGCGCGTCATTGATCTTGTGACGCGTAAACAGTCTTCCCTGTGCAAATCCTTCCGGAGGCGGGTTTTCTTC
>JAJPXG010000072.1:13683-13991 GCA_021205565.1 Lachnospiraceae bacterium
AACGGGTCTGATACGACAGCGCCACAATCCTCGTGGAGACATCAGGATTACGTAAATTCGGCAGCGTATAGTCAATTCCGGAGTCGATTACCGCCATCAGAACACCCTCGCCGGTCAGAGGAGCTTCGCCTTCATTCTCACCATCCTGCCAAAATATGGTCTGGCTGTCAGACTCCGGTTTCCAAATACCCTCACCCGGATATTCCGCCCCGCTGCCCAGGATATATCGTCCGTCTCGGTTTTCTTCCGCACGGTACAGAAACTGCAGCCCGCTCTGTTCTATCAGATCTGCAGCCTGCTATTCCGAC
>JAJPXG010000028.1 GCA_021205565.1 Lachnospiraceae bacterium
GGAGCATGAGCTGCTGCGGGCGGAGCAGGTGATCCGGCCAACGGGGCTTCTGGATCCGGAAATCAGCGTGCGACCGGTGGAGGGGCAGATTGATGACCTGTTAGCGGAGATCAAAAAGGAGACTGCCGGCGGCCACAAGGTGCTGATTACCACGCTGACCAAGCATATGGCGGAGGATCTGACCGATTATTTAAAGGAGGTAGGCGTCCGCGTCCGTTACCTGCATTCCGATATCGATACGCTGGAGCGAAGCGAGATCATCCGGGACATGCGGATGGATGTGTTTGACGTGTTGGTGGGCATTAACCTCCTGCGAGAGGGCCTGGACATCCCGGAGATCACGCTGGTAGCCATTCTGGATGCGGACAAGGAGGGCTTTCTGCGTTCCGAGACCTCGCTGATCCAGACGGTGGGCCGCGCGGCCAGAAACGCGGAGGGCCATGTGATTATGTACGCGGACAACATGACAGAGTCCATGGCGAAGGCCATCGAGGAGACCAACCGCCGCCGCGCCATCCAGCAGGCATATAATGAGGAGCACGGCATCACGCCTCAGACGATCAAAAAGAACGTCCGCGACCTGATTCGCGTCAGCACCAGCCTGTCGCAGAAGAAACCGACAGAGGAGAAGGATCCGGAGCTGATGACCGAACAGGAACTGGAGAAATATATCGGCGATGTGCAGAAGCGGATGAAGAAGGCTGCCTCGGAGCTGAATTTCGAGCTGGCGGCCGAGCTGCGTGACCAGATGGTGGAGCTGAAGAAAATCTTATTAAACATTCAGGATGAGATATAGGAGCAAAACTGAACAATCATGAGTGAAGCAACAAAAATGCGCCCCAGAGAATACATTAAAATCCGCGGGGCGAGCGAGCATAATTTAAAAAACATCGATGTGGACATCCCCCGCAATGAGCTGGTGGTGCTGACCGGACTTTCCGGCTCCGGCAAATCGTCGCTGGCCTTTGACACAATCTATGCGGAGGGGCAGCGGCGCTATATGGAGTCGCTGTCCTCCTATGCCCGGATGTTCTTAGGACAGATGGAGAAGCCGAACGTGGAGTCCATCGAGGGCCTCTCCCCGGCCATTTCCATCGACCAGAAATCGACCAACCGCAACCCTCGTTCTACCGTGGGAACCGTGACGGAGATTTATGATTATCTGCGCCTTCTGTATGCCAGAATCGGTACCCCGCACTGCCCCAACTGCGGCAAGGTCATCAGCAGGCAGTCGGTGGATCAGATGGTGGACCAGGTCATGGCTCTGCCGCAGGGAACCCGTCTGCAGCTGCTGGCGCCCATCGTCCGCGGCCGCAAGGGTATGCACGAGAAGGTGCTGGAGCGCGCCAGAAAAAGCGGATACGTGAGGATGCGCATCGACGGCAATCTGTACGAGCTTTCCGAGGAGATTTCCCTGGACAAAAATATCAAGCACAACATTGAGGTCATTGTGGACCGCCTGATCGTGAAGGAGGGCATTGAGTCCAGACTTTCCGATTCTATCGAGAATGCCCTGGCTTTGTCGGACGGTCTTCTGTTTATCGACGTCATTGGGGGAGAGATGATCACCTGCTCCCAGAGCTTTTCCTGCCCCGACTGCGGCACCAGCGTCAGTGAGATCGAACCCAGGAGTTTTTCCTTCAATAATCCCTTCGGCGCCTGCCCGGAGTGTGCGGGCTTAGGCTATAAGATGGAGTTTGACGAGGATCTGATGATTCCGGACAAAAGCCTTTCCATCCACCAGGGAGCCATTCAGGCGATGGGCTGGCAGTCGTCCTCTCAGCCCGGCAGCTTCACCTACGCGACCCTGACTGCCCTGGCGGAGTCCTTTCATTTCAGTCTGGATACGCCGTTTGAGGAGCTGTCTGAGGAGGTGCAGAACGTCCTGATTCACGGCACGGACCGTAAGGTGGACGTGTATTACGAGGGCCAGCGCGGCAGGGGTGTATACCCGATTGCCTTCGAGGGTCTGATCAAAAATGAGGAGCGCCGTTACCGGGAGACTAGTTCCGACGTGATGAAGGCCGAGTATGAGACCTTCATGCGCATTACGCCTTGCAAGGCCTGCAAGGGCATGCGTCTGAAAAAGGAATCCCTGGCGGTCACCATTGAGGATAAAAATATTTATGAAATCACGGCCATGTCCATCAAGGACCTGTATCGGTATCTGCAGGATATGAAGCTGACCCGGCAGCAGCACCTGATCGGCGATCTGATTTTAAAGGAAATTAAAAACCGCGTGGGCTTTTTGCAGGAGGTTGGACTGGAATACCTCTCCTTGGCCAGGGCGACCGGTACTCTTTCCGGCGGCGAGGCGCAGCGCATCCGCCTGGCGACCCAGATCGGCTCCGGCCTGGTGGGCGTCTGCTATATTCTGGACGAGCCCAGCATCGGCCTGCACCAGCGGGATAATAATAAGCTTCTGGGCGCACTCTGCAATCTGCGCGACCTGGGAAATACCCTGATCGTGGTGGAGCATGATGAGGACACCATGTGGGCCGCAGACCATATTGTGGATATCGGCCCGGGCGCCGGCGAGCACGGCGGCGAGGTGGTGGCAGAGGGAACGGCGCAGGAGATCTGTGAGAATCCCAACTCCATTACGGGCCAGTATCTGAGCGGCAGGCTTGCCATCCCCGTTCCGGAAACCCGCAGGAGTCCCCAGGGCTGGCTGCACATCAAAGGCGCTGCAGAGAATAATTTAAAAAATATCAATGTGGACATCCCGTTGGGCGTGTTCACCTGCGTAACAGGAGTGAGCGGTTCCGGCAAATCCTCCCTGATCAATGAAGTCCTGTATAAGGTACTGGCCAGGAAGTTAAACCGCGCCCGCACCATCCCAGGCAAATATAAAAGCATTCAGGGCGTGGAGCAGTTAGATAAGGTAATTGCCATCGACCAGTCGCCCATCGGCCGCACGCCGCGGTCCAATCCGGCCACCTACACCGGCGTCTTTGACCAGATCCGCGACCTGTTCGCGCAGACTGCCGACGCGAAGGCCAGGGGCTACGGCAAGGGCCGCTTCAGCTTTAATGTGAAGGGCGGCCGCTGCGAGGCCTGCGCCGGGGACGGTATCATCAAGATTGAGATGCATTTTCTGCCGGACGTCTATGTGCCCTGTGAGGTCTGCGGCGGCAAGCGCTACAACCGCGAGACCCTGGAGGTCAAATATAAGGGAAAGAGCATTTATGACGTGCTGGAGATGACGGTCGAGGAGGCGGTGCACTTTTTCTCCGCGGTGCCCTCCATCCGGCATAAAATCGAGACGCTGAACGACGTGGGGCTTTCTTATATTAAATTAGGGCAGCCATCCACCACGCTCTCCGGAGGCGAGGCGCAGCGCATCAAGCTGGCAGCGGAGCTCTCACGCAAGAGCACCGGTAAAACGATCTACATTCTGGATGAGCCCACCACAGGGCTGCATTTCGCGGATGTGCACAAGCTGACGGAGATTTTGCAGCGCCTGGCCGACGGCGGCAACACGGTGGTCGTCATCGAGCACAATCTGGATGTGATCAAGACCGCGGACTACATCATCGACATGGGGCCGGAGGGCGGCGACGGCGGCGGCACGGTGATCGCGCAGGGCACGCCGGAGCAGGTGGCGCAAAATCCGGTGTCCTACACAGGTGTGTATATTAAGAAAATGCTGGAGCGGGCCGGACGGAAGTGTTAAAAATTCAGGAATCTCCTTTTTTCGCTCTTGCACTTCGGGAAAATCCATAGTATCATCAATATGATTCAATGATACAAGGGACAAAAGGTCAGAAATTGTATATAAAATTCAAAAAGGGGAATTTCAGGCAGGAGGATTTTAATAAATGGCACACAGTGACATCGGAATTGATTTGGGAACAGCCAGTATTCTGGTTTACATCAGCGGCAAGGGCGTTGTGTTGAAGGAGCCCAGTGTCGTGGCGTTTGACAGAGACACGAACACCATTCGCGCCATCGGCGAGAATGCGCGTCTCATGCTCGGCCGCACGCCCGGCAATATCGTCGCGGTCCGGCCTTTGCGACAGGGCGTGATTTCGGACTACCAGGTAACGGAGCGTATGATGGAGCACTTCATCCGCAAGGCGATCGGCAAGAGAACCTTCCGCAAGCCCCGCATCGCGGTCTGTGTGCCCAGCGGCGTCACAGAGGTGGAGAAAAAGGCCGTGGAGGACGCCACCTATCAGGCGGGCGCCCGGGAGGTGTACATCATTGAGGAGCCCATCGCGGCGGCGATCGGCGCGGGCATCGATATTTCCAGACCCTGCGGCAACCTGATCGTGGATATCGGCGGCGGCACCTCTGACATTGCCGTCATTTCCCTGGGCAACACAGTGGTCAGCGCCTCCATCAAGGTGGCCGGCGACGACTTTGACGAGGCTTTGGTCAGATACCTGCGCAAAAAGCATAATCTCCTGGTGGGCGACCGCAGCGCCGAGGATCTGAAAATCCGTGTGGGCACCTGCTGGCGCAGCGGCGAGGAGGAATTTATGGATGTCCGCGGCAGAGACCTGGTGACAGGCCTGCCCAAGACGATCTCCGTTTCGTCCTTTGAGACTGAGGAAGCGCTGCGCGATACGGTCAATCAGATCGTGGAGACCATTCACAGTGTGCTGGAGAAGACACCTCCGGAGCTGGCCGCGGATATTTCCGACAGGGGTATCGTACTGACCGGCGGCGGCGCCATGCTGCGCGGCCTGGAGGATCTGATCTATGACCGGACCGGCATCAACACCATGACAGCGGAGGATCCCATGACCTGTGTGGCCGTGGGTACCGGCAAATATGTGGAGTCGATCTCCGGATTTTCGGACTGACTGCCGACAGAACCTGATACAGGAGAAGAATGCCGCAGGGGAAGCACAAAGGAATGCGCGCCGCCCCGGCCTGTCAGCCTGCCTGCAGGATGACGGAATGAAAAAAGGATAAGGGGCTGCCGCCGACAGATTGACGGGCAGCCCCGTTTTTAAACATATGGATGTGATCAGAGGATATGTGGAGCATATCATTTATCAGAATAACGAAAACGGCTACACGGTGATGAATCTGGTCAGTGAAGGCGATGAGATCACCTGTGTGGGGACGCTGAAGGGGTTGACTGCGGGGGAGACCATCGAGGCGAAGGGGGAGGAAACCTCTCATCCTCTGTATGGCAGCCAGTTCAAAATCGCCTCTTACCGGGTGATTCCTCCGGAGGATAAAGAGAGCATGCGCCGATACCTGGCGAGCGGCGCCATTAAGGGAATCGGGGCCGCACTCGCGGACCGGATTGTGAAGCGCTTCGGGGACGATACCTTCCGCATCATGGAGGAGGAGCCGGAGCGGCTGGTGGAGATTAAGGGCATCAGCGAGCGGATTGCCCAGGATATTTCCGCTCAGATGGAGGAGAAAAAGGAGCTGCGCTCGGCGCTGGTTTTCCTCCAGCAGTACGGGATCGGCAATACGCTGGCAGTCAGAATCTATCAGACCTATGGCCATGAGATTTACACCGTGCTGAAGACCAATCCCTATCGCCTGGCGGAGGATATTCACGGCGTCGGTTTTAAGATGGCGGATGAGATTGCTGCCAGGGTCGGCATTCAGACGGATTCGGATTACCGTGTGATGAGCGGTGTCCTCTATGTCCTGACACAGGCCGCGCAGGAAGGTCACACCTATCTGCCCATGGATCTGCTTTTAAACAGGGCGGGTCAGCTGCTGGATGTCCCGCAGACCTTAATAGAACCGATTCTGTCCAACATGATGATGGACAGGAAGCTGATCATCAAAAAGCAGGAAGAGCAGACCTTCGTGTATGCCGCTTCCTATTATTATCTGGAATTAAACTGCGCCCGCATGCTCCATGACTTAAACGGAGCGGTGGAGCTTGTCAGTGCCACAGCGCAGGCCAGGCTGCAAAAGGAAATTGAGGCGATTGCGTCGCTTTCCTCCATTACCCTGGATGAGCTGCAGATGAAGGCGGTTCTTGGCAGTATCCAGAACGGGCTTTTTATTTTATCCGGCGGTCCGGGTACCGGCAAGACCACCACGGTCAATATGATTTTAAAATATTTTGAGAAGCAGGGACTGCAGATTCTGCTGGCGGCGCCCACGGGCAGGGCGGCCAAGCGGATGACGGAGGCGACCGGATACGAGGCCAGGACGATACACCGTCTGCTGGAGGTAAACGGCGCGCCCACGGAGGATGAGAGGGCGGTCCGCTTTGAGAGAAACCGCGACAATCCGCTGGACGCGGATGTGGTGATCATCGACGAGATGTCCATGGTGGACATTCATCTTTTCGCATCGCTTCTGCAGGCTGTTGCCGTGGGCACCAGGCTGGTGCTGGTGGGCGATGTGGACCAGTTGCCCAGTGTTGGCCCCGGTCAGGTATTAAGAGACCTGATTCAAAGCGGGTGCTTCCCGGTTGTGACGCTGAAGCATATTTTCCGTCAGGCGCAGGAGAGCGACATTGTGATGAACGCCCACAAAATCAACCGCGGGGAGCCGCTGACCTTCAGCAACCAGAGCAGGGATTTTTTTCTGCTGGAGAGAAGCGATCCGAATGTGATTTACAAGCACATGATTCAGCTGATCACGCAGATGCTGCCGAAGTATGTGAACGCCTCCTCCTTCGATATTCAGGTGCTGACCCCCATGCGCAAGGGTGCGCTGGGTGTGGAGCAGCTGAACCTGATCCTGCAGCGGTACTTAAATCCGCCCGCTCCCGGAAAAAGGGAGCACCAGGCCGGCGACACGCTCTTTCGCGAGGGCGACAAGGTGATGCAGATCAAAAACAATTACCAGATCGAGTGGGAAGTCCTGGGAAAGTACAGCATTCCCATTGATAAAGGCATGGGAATTTTTAACGGCGACATGGGACTTGTCCGCGAGATAAGGGAAGCGGCTGAGGAGCTGGTAGTGGAGTTTGAAGAGGGAAAGCGCGTCACCTACCCGTTCTCCGCACTGGAGGAGCTGGAGCTGGCCTATGCGGTTACGATTCACAAGTCTCAGGGAAGCGAGTATCCGGCGGTCATCATGCCGCTTTTGGGCGGCCCCAGGATGTTATTTAACCGCAACCTGCTTTATACCGGCGTGACCCGTGCGAAGAGCTGCGTGGTGATTCTGGGCAGTTCCCGCTGCGTACAAGACATGATCGCCAATGTCAGTCAGCATGAGCGGTATAGTTCTCTGGATCTGCGGATCCGGGAATGTGCCATGGAGGAGTGAAAAACAGCGGCACCTGGAGAGGGAAAGGACGCTGTGACCATCATCAAAGAGCTTTTATTTCCCAGAAGATGTCCGGTCTGCGATAAGCCGGCTCCCTGGGGAGAGTACATTTGTCCTGCCTGCGCAGGCAGGCTGAAGCCTCTTGGCCGTTCCTACTGTCTGAAATGCGGCAAGGGACTGACAAAAGAGGAGTGGGAGTACTGCGCGGACTGCCAGAAATATCCGCATGTTTTTGACAGAGGCCGGTCCCTGTATACCTATGAGAGCGCCGCAGGCGCTATTTTCCGCCTGAAATATAAAGGCAGACAGGAGTACGCGGATTTCTTTGCGGAGGAGTGGTACCGCTATCTGGCGGATACGATCCGCAGCTGGCAGATTGACCTGATTGTGCCTGTCCCGCTTCACAGAAGCAGGCGGCGGACGCGCGGCTACAATCAGGCTGAGCTTCTGGCAAAGGCGCTCGGCAGGCGGCTTCAGCTGCCGGTCAGCCCCGCCTGTGTGATCCGCTGCCGGAAAACGATCTCTCAGAAGCAGCTGAATCGTGTGCAGAGGCAAAATAATTTGAAAAATGCTTTTAAAATGAACAGAGTTGATGTACAATTAAAGGGAGTGCTTCTTGTGGACGATATTTATACGACAGGCAGCACGGCGGATGCTGTGGCGTCCGTACTGAAAAAAGCTGGCGCTGCGAGGGTGTATATACTGACCCTGGCCGCCGGAACGGAGTAACGGATTATGATAAACGCGGAGCTTACCAGGCTGATGACCAGGCTGGCGGTTTTTGAGAGCAGAGAGGAAAAGGACGCGCTGGCAATCGCCGATTACTACCGCAAGGATTTTATCGGGGCGCAGGTGCTTTCCGGTATCGTCAGCGGGACGATTGCGTTCGTGATTATTCTGGTTCTGTATGTATTTTACAATATCGAAGATCTGATGCAGGCTGTTTTTACCATGGATCTGCTGATATTTGCCAGAAATATTCTGCTGATTTATTTTGCTTTTATTCTTGTGTACGGGATTATCTGCTATCTCTACGCCACCTATCAGTATGACAAAAAACGGAAGCGCCTGAAGGGCTACCTTGGGGATATGAAGGAGTTGTATCACTCATACAAAAGACCAGGGGCTTCCAAAAAGAGATGAGGAGCCTATGACAACATTATTAACAATCAAGACAGAAATCCAGAACCTGTACGAGCGGTATGAGAAAATCATCGTTCCCATCTCCCGTGCAATCCTGACCTTTATTCTGCTGACTGTTATCAATAACAGGATCGGATACATGGCAAAGCTGGACAATATTCTGATCGTTCTGCCATTGTCCGCTTTATGCGGTGTGATTTCCCTGGGGTGTACCGCACTTGTGTGCGCCCTGTTCATTCTGGCGCATGTGTCGAGCCTGTCCATAGAGGTGGCAGGGGTGCTGGTGGCGGTGCTGCTGGTTATTTATCTGCTGTATTTCAGGATGTGCACCAGGCAGATCTGCATTCTGCTGCTGACGCCGCTTGCCTTTGTGTTCCGGATTCCCTATGTAATGCCGCTCATCGTGGGCGTTACCGGAGGAATGGGCGCCGCGATTGCGGTCGGGTTCGGCGTCGTGATTTACTATTATCTGGACTATATTGTGGAGAACGCGGCAGCCATCACCGCGATTTCGGACAGCAACAGTCTTGAGAAGATTAAATTTGCCATTGAAGGTCTGGTGTCGAATGAGGAAATGTGGGTCGTGGCGGCGATTTTCCTGGCAGTGGGCGTGATTGTGTGCCTGATCTGCAGAAGCTCCATGGACTACGCATGGATGGTGGCAGTGGTCAGCGCGGCGCTGCTGAACGCGATTCTGCACATTCTCGCAATACTGGTCTTTGATACGGAAGTTTCCCTGGTAGGACTTTTAGTCGGTACGTTTGTGTCGGCGCTGATCGCCATAGCGGTTACCTTTATGATACGGGGATTGGATTACAGCCGCGCAGAGAAGGTGCAGTTTGAGGATGACGAGTATTATTATTATGTGAAGGCAGTTCCCAAGATGCATGTACCTACTCCCTCCAAAACAGTCAAACGGATTAATACGCCCAGTAACAGACGGCAGTAAAGAAAAGAAGAATTTGTCATGCAGTATATCACCACGCTCGCGAGCTATATTCGCAACAGCTTCGTCACATATGATATCAATTTCATTGATGTTCTGGAGATTCTGATCCTGGCCTGGCTGATCTATAAGATCATGGGCTGGATCCAGTCTACCAGAACTTTTATGCTGCTTCGAGGTATTTTAGTGATTGTTGCGTTCCTGCTGCTTGCTGAGCTTCTGGAGATGAACGCGATTATCTGGATTGTCAAAAATGTGGCAAGCGTCGCACTGATGGCGATCGTGGTGGTTTTCCAGCCGGAGCTGCGCAGACTGCTGGAGGAGCTGGGCAGAAATAATATTTTCCAGGTTGTCAACTTAAGCGGCCGCACGACACCGGAGGGCAAGTTTTCCGATAAGACCATGCAGGGCATTGTGAAGGCGTGTGCCGTTATGAGCCAGGCAAAAACGGGAGCGCTCATTCTGATAGAAAATGTACAGAAGCTGACGGATTATGTGGAGACGGGGATCGAGATTGACGCGGTGGTCAGTATGCAGCTGCTGGTTAATATATTCGAGCATAATACGCCGCTGCATGACGGCGCGGTGGTAATCAGCGGGGACAGAGTGGTGGCCGCCACCTGTTATCTTCCGTTGTCAGAGGATATGTCGGTCAGCAAGGAGCTGGGAACCCGCCACAGGGCGGCGCTCGGAGCCAGCGAGAATACGGACGCCCTGGTGATTGTGGTCAGCGAGGAGACCGGCGCCATTTCCGTTGCGGAGGAAGGAACGCTGTTGAGAGACATTACTTCGGATCAGTTGTTGGAGCGGCTGAGTGTGTTCAGACGTAAGGAAACACCGCAGGAAGCCAAAAAGGAAAGCAGACGCGCCAGATTCATGCATAGATGGAAGGAAAGAAAGCAGGATGAAAAACCGCAGAGAGCTGCTGAACAAACTGAAAACTAAAATTCTGCATAACTGGTATCTGAAGCTGCTTTCCATCGTTTTCGCCATTATTTTGTGGGCAGTGGCCTATAATATTGAGAATCCGGTGACCAGCACACGCTTTTCCAATGTGGAGGTGACCTTTGTCAATACGGAGGTGCTCGAGGAAAACGGGCAGGTATACGCTGTACTGAATAATTCGGATGTGGTTCGTACCGTCACGGTTTCCGCGTCCAGAACCATTATTGACGATATCACGGAGAGCGATATTACAGTGGAGGCGGACTTTTCCAAAATGCGTCTGGACGGCACTGTGGATCTGACCTTTACCTGTACGAAATATGACAGCAGCAATGTGACCTTCAGCGCCAGCTCGACAACGCTGCAGCTGGATGTGGAGGACAAAATGGAGCGCTACTTCCGTCTGACGGCGGAGGTGACGGGATCGGCGGCGGACGGTTATATCGTTTCCGGCAGTACCCTGGAGCAGAACCAGCTGTCTGTCAGCGGTCCGGAGAGCATTGTCTCGAGTATCTCGAGCACGAAGGCCTCTGTGGTGCTGGATGATGCCACTGACAATGTGGTGACCTACGCGGACATTGTACTCTACGATTCTGACGGCAATGAGATTTCTCAGGATCGCCTGACGCTTGGCTCCAGCCGCGTGCGTGTTACTGTGGAGGTGTTAAAGACAAAGACGGTGCCGCTGGTCTTTGAGGTGGATGTGACGCCTGCGGACGGATATCTTTTAAGCGGAGACCTGATTGCGGAAACGGATACTGTCACGGTGGCAGGCAAGAACGGTGTAGTGGATCTTGTGACACAGATCGTCATTTCCGGCGATGAGTATGTGGTGACGGACGCGACGGAGGATGTAGTCTTTGATATTGATCTTGACGATTATATGCCAAGCTCGATCGTCAGGGCAGATCAGGAAGACAACGGTGTGATTACAGTGACGCAGCCTGTGGAAGCGACCTATTCGGCCGAGCTCAGCCTCAGTGCTGACAGGATCAGTCTGATCAATGTGCCGGATGGATACGGTGCGCAGATTTCTGAGGAAACTGACGCTGTAACCGTGGTTGTCGCAGGTCTGGAGGATACGGTTGCAACAGTGCGGAGCCAGAATATCACGGCAACTGTTGACATGGAAGCGTGGATGGCGGATGAGGATCTGACAGAGCTTCAGGACGGCGAAGTGTACGAGATTCCGGTCACATATACGGTTTCCGTGGACGGCGTCAGCATTTCTTCTTCAGACAGCGTGGCTGTACTGGTCTGGCAGATTGCGGAGGAAGAGGAGTAGATGAGCAGATTGTTCGGAACAGACGGCGTCAGAGGAGTGGCAAACAGCGAGCTGACGCTCGATCTGGCAGTAAAAATCGGCCGTGCCGGGGCCAGAGTGCTTGCAGGAAAAGAAAAATCGGAAAAGTCGGTGTTGGTAGTAGGCTGTGATACGAGAATATCGGGCGATATGCTGGCATGCGCGCTGATGGCGGGTATCTGCTGTGAGGGTGCTGATGTCATCTATGTGGGCGTGCTTCCTACGCCGGCAGTGGCATACCTGACACGACAATATCATGCGGACGCCGGTGTGGTGATTTCGGCCTCCCATAATCCTGTGGAGTTCAACGGCATCAAATTCTTTGACGGAAACGGTTTCAAGCTGCCTGATGCCATGGAGGATGAGATGGAAGCGCTGATCCGTGACGGTATGGCCGATACACAGGGGCCGACCGGAACCGGAATAGGACGTATTGTATACAGAACAGATGCTGCCGAGGAGTATATTTCTCATTCCATGGAGATGATGCCGCTTCAGCTGAAAGGGCTGAAGCTTGTAGTGGACTGCGCGGAGGGCGCGGGTTCCTTTACAAATGTGGAGACGTTCAGACGCCTTGGTGCTGAGGTGGTGGCTATCCACAATCACCCGGACGGTACCAATATCAACCTTCACTGCGGCTCCACCCACATGGAGGAGCTTCAGGCGCGGGTTGTGGAGGAGAAGGCGGATCTGGGACTGGCTTTCGACGGAGATGCGGACAGAATGCTCGCGGTGGATGAGAACGGACAGTGCGTGGACGGTGATCAGATCATGGCGATTGTGGGCGCTTATCTGAAAGAGCAGGGGAAGCTTGCACAGGATACCATTGTGGTGACAGTCATGACGAACCTGGGCTTCACCCTCATGGCGCAGGAGAAGGGCATTCACCTGGAGCGCACGAAGGTGGGAGACCGCTATGTACTGGAGAAAATGCGTGAAATCGGAGGTACTTTAGGAGGGGAACAGTCGGGACATGTGATTTTCCTTGAGGAGAATACGACCGGGGACGGCCTGCTTTCCGCACTGCATCTTCTGCAGGTGATCGTGGATAAAAAGCAGAAGCTGTCCGAACTGGCCCGTATTATGACGGTGCTTCCGCAGGTGCTCGTCAACGCCCGGGTATCCAATGCGGTGAAGTACAGCTATGCGGATTATCCGGAGATTACAGCCGCGATTGAGAAACTGGAGGAGAAATTTTCCGGGGAGGGGAGAGTGCTGATTCGTCCGTCCGGAACGGAACCGTTGGTCAGAGTGATGATTGAGGGAAAGGATCAGCATGAAATCGAAAAAGAGGCCGCCGGGCTCGCCGGATTGATCGAGCGCGTAATGGCCTGATAGAAGGGGTAAGCAACAAACTCAAAGGAGGGTCAAAGTGGTATCTCAGAAAGTGGTGGTCAACAGCCTGATCGGGTTACATCTGCGTCCCGCGGGAGAGCTGTGCAGACTGGCGATGCAGTATCAGTCAAAGGTTACGTTTCAGTTCAAAAACTATACTGCCAACGCCAAGAGCGTACTCTCTGTGCTGGGTGCCTGCGTCAGAGGAAAAGACGAAATCGAGCTTTTCTGTGACGGTACGGATGAGGAGGAGGCTTTGCGGGCCTTAGTCGATTTTCTGGAGCATCAGATTGATACCTGACGTTTTTTAAGTCAGGCAGGGTCTGCTAAAAGCTTCACAGCCGCGGTGTAGGCATACACGAGAGGGTCATTCTGCTGGAAAAAGATGACGCCATCCGCGGGAGCATACAAAGTTTCCAGGATATCCCCGCTGCAGGGATCGTAGATCTCGGCACAGGGGGTATCTTTTTTTACATGCGAATCCGCCTCGGCGAGCCTGTGATAAAGGCCGGCCTGCGTGGTGCGCAGGGAAATCAGTTCCCCGTACTCAAAGACTCTGGCCGCGTCTGCAGGGGAGGTCTCGCCTTTGAGTATGCCGTTCAGAATCATAAAGCGCTCAATGCCTTCGATCAGCTTGAGAGCGCTGTCGGGGTCAATGCGGCTGGTGGTGTTGGAATACAGGCTGTAGGCGTCCGTCTCCCAGATCTGCAGATTATAATTTAACGTGGTCGTATCGTAGGGCCGTGGATTACGGACAACAATGTAGGGAAAGCCGAAATCTTCGGCTTTTTTTACGTTTTCGTAGCCGGTGCGCATCATGCGCACATGCGGGGAGAAATCTCCCGGCATGTAAAAGGAGGTCAGCTGTATTGCGTTCTGGTATTTATTGATGACCTCGAACACGCCGGCGGCGATGCGCTGGGTGGTCTCACCCTCGCTGTAGCCGGGAAACATGCGGTTGATGTCGGTGTTGTCGATGGCCCAGAAGCGCTTGCCGATATTCATGGAGCTGGGGTTGACGGAAGGGATGATCATGACCTGCTTGCCGGTAAGGAAGCGGTCCTCAAGCTCCCACTGCTTCAGGAAACGCATCAGCTGGGAGCAGATGTAGATCTGCTGGTATTCGTTGCCGCGCATATTACCCACAATGCAGAGCGTTTTTTCACCCTGGCCGAAGGTGTATGCCTTCACGCGGAAATCATCCCGGTAAAGGGACGAGGTACTGTATATGATACTTTCTTTCATGAGCGGTACTCCTCATAAATGATGGCCTTCCGGCGCCTGCCGCAGCGTCGGCTGCGGGCTGCACAGGCGGCCTTTCTGACGTGATCGTTGCTTATGTGCCTAAGCGTCCCGGGCCAGAATCCGGCCCATCAAAGACCCTTCGGCGACCAGGGGATATTCCCGGATGGTGAAAAGCAGGCCGCTTCTGGCCGCACTGATATATTCCCGGATTTCCCCGCGCAGCGGATCGAAAATATAGCCAACAGTTTCGCCCTTGTTGACCCAGGTGCCGTGCTCTCTGGTCTTCATGAACATGCCACAGGTCGGGGCGTTTAAAAACACCACCTCGTCCGGGTTATCGCAGATCAGAGGCTCCTTTACGGCGGCGGTATCGCCGTCCCACATGCCAAGCTCTTTCATCACGTTCAGGATGCCGTCCGTAAGCTGCTGCCCGTAGTGCTCTGTCAGGCGCATGCCAACGCCCATCTCCGCCACCAGGCAGGGAGTTCCCCGGCTGTTTAAGGAATAGGCCAGGGTGGACTCTAAGACGGTTGAATTGCCGTGCACCCAGATCAGGTCCACATTGGAGAGGCGGGCTAAGGGCACCAGCGTGTCCACATGCTTTTCATTGATGCGGATCTGCGGGATTTCCGTCAGGTAAATATTGCTGGCGTGGATGTCAAATACCAGGTCCGCGCCCAGTAAATCCTCCACCAGCTTCATGGCGGTAAACTCTACCATGTCGCCCGTATCGCTGCCGGGGAAGGTGCGGTTCATGTCCAGGTCAAAGCCCGGAAGGCCGCGGTTGATCGAATCAATGCCTAAAGGATTGGCTGCCGGGTAGATGTCCACGGTTCCGTGGAGCTTCTCCGGATGCACAAGAAGTGTGCGCGCCAAGAGAAAGCAGACATACTGGCCTTCCAGCTCATCACCATGAATGCCGGTAACGACGCAGATGCGTTTGCCGTCACCGTGGGAGATGGAGTTTTTCTGAATATGATAGGTCTCATCCACCGGCAGGCGGATGGATACGATATCCTGTATCATGCTTTTTTAAGCTTCCTTTCTTCGGACGGAGACAGAGATTTCCTGTGTCTGCTTCCCGTAGCCGTAAAAGTGGCCCTGGTTGATGCGGCAGTCGCAGTAATCCCGGCCGTGGGAGATTTTAATATGCTGGTCCAGGACCCGGATGCGGTTGGTGGGGTCGAAGCCGTACCAGGCATCGCCTTCCTTGACTTCTACCCAGGCGTGGCTTAAGCCCTCGCCCATCAGCATGCCGACGACATAGCGGGACATGATTCCCTTCCTGCGCAGGATAGAGAGCATGATGTGGGAGTAATCCTGGCAGACGCCTTTTTTTAAGGCAAACGCCTCCGCGGCGGTGGTTGTGACATCCGTGACGCCGGAGGTGTAAACAATGGTATCCGCAACGGCTTCCATGACAGCCTGCGCCGTATCCAGGGCGCTTAAATAAGCGGGCAGCGAGTCGGCAAAAGAAAGAAGGCTTTCGTCCGGGTAAGTCAGGTGTGTCTGGCGGCGGAAAAGGTGCTCCCGCCAGGGATTTCCCTCGGGTACGGATTCCGAAAGCCCGGTGTGCGCCACGCCCGTCACATCCGCCAGGAAGCGGGTGTGGGGTTCATCGGCACATCCCATGATACAGTGGTTTCCAAAGCTGTCATAGCTGTCCGTGATAAATTCATTCGGGTAAACAGTGGTCTGCAGTCCTTCTATGCGCTGCCGGCTGTCCGACTGGGGAAAACAACGCAGAGTAAAATGATGGTCATGGACCGGCTGGTCAAAGCGGATCTGCAGATGATAGTGAAAAGACAGAGTCTCCAAAAATCAAACCTCCAGGATGCTCTCCACGGATTTTAAGATCGCCGGATAGTTAAGCGTTTCGGCCAGGACTTCTTCCTGAAGCTCTATGATACTCTGCGTTCTGTAGCGCAGCGAGCAGCGGTCAATCCGCCCCGCCAGGCGCTGCACCTCCCGGTTGATATCCACGCGGTTCATTCTCAGACGCGCATAGAGATCCAATCGCTCTACACGCTTGCCGATTTTAATGATATTGCGCGTATTTTCGTCGTCGATCTGGTCGTCCACAATGCCCCAGAAGGCCAGAATATCGTCGATGACATTCTGAAATTCGATGGCCGGCGCCTGATCTCCCTTTGCTTTCTGCATGCTGTAGAGCGCCATCTGGATGTAGGAGAGCGCCTCGCTGCCGATTTCCTCTCTCAGCTCGATGGCGTTGTCATAAGCCCTTGTCAGATTGGAAATGATGGAGTTGGGGTCCGCGGAGTCAAACGGATAGCGCGCGATAAAATCGTCCTTGTCCGTGTAAATATTGGGAATCTCCAGCGTGGTGCAGAATTTGGAATAGTCTGCCTCCGTCAGCTGCTCAATCAGTTCGTCAAAGCTCTTCCCGAAAAGCTTCAGCGTGGTATAAACCCGCTCGGAATAGCGCCCGAGCCAGTAGAGTCTGTCGGTGTTGATTACTGACTTAGTACCCATGTGTCTTTAAAGCCTCCTCCCTGTGAAGAATTTACGATAAAGGAATCCGGATTCCTGGAGAACCGGGTCAGTCCGCTCTTCCAGACCACGGGTTCCTCGGCCGTGAGCACAAAGGCTCTTAAGTCCGCCTTGCGTTCGACAATCTGTCCTCTGTCCTGAATGGGGATATCGCAGAAATCGATGACCTCCTGTGCGATAAAACGCCTGGGCTCGGCCTTTAACATGGCGATGAATTTCTCTTTCTCGGTCTTTGTCATCTTGCTGCCGAAGACCACGCCGTAGCCGCCGGCCTCCGCCACGTCCTTTAAGACGAGGGTGTCGAATTTCTCCAGGACATATTTCATGTCCTCCTCGTAGAAGGGCAGATAAGTGGGCGCGTTATGCAGGATGGGCTCCTCGCCCAGGTAATATTTGATCATCTTCGGCACGAAATAATAGATGCCCTTGTCGTCCGCAATGCCGTTGCCGGGGGCGTTTAAGAGCGCCACATTTCCCTTGCGGTAGACGTCGAAGATATGGGGGACACCGATGACCGATTCGGGATTGAAGGTCATGGGATCCATGTATTCGTCGGAAATGCGGCGGTAAACGGCTCCCACGCGCTCCTTTTTGCCGGCGTAGCCCTTGAAGTACAGATAGTCGTTCTCCACCTCCAGGTCGCTGTAGGTTACAAGCGGCACCCGCATCTGCTCCGCCAGATAGGAGTGCTCAAAGTAAGCCGCGTTGTAGCGCCCGGGCGTCATGACGACGCTTAAACCGCCGGTATTGACATAGTCCAGCGTATGCTTCAGCAGCTGGGCGTAATTGCGGTTGTCCTCGATGGGGGTTTCGTTGAAGGTGCGGGGGCTGGCCCGTCTGCACAGCTCGCGCGCGATCATGGGATAGGAGGCGCCGGAGGGTACCCGCAGGTTATCCTCCAGGATGTACCATACCCCGTCCTTGCCCAGCACCAGGTCGATGCCGGAAATATGGGAAAAGACACCTTTCGGCGGCGTGACGCCCTCGCAGGGCACCAGGTAGCCGCTGGCGGCGTAAACAAAGTCCTCCGGGACGACGCCGTCCTTGACGATCTTTTTTTCATTGTAAATGTCTTTGAGAAATAAATTCAGAGCCGCGACCCTCTGCTTTAAGCCGCGTTCCAGATATGCGAATTCTTCCTTTTCAATGACACGGGGAATGGCATCGAAGGGGAAAAGCTGCTCTTTGAAGGTACCGTTTTTGTAGATACCAAATTTCACGCCGTAGCGGGCTAAGAGTCCGTTGATCGTGTCAGTTCTGTCCAGAAGATCAAAATTATTCATGGTGCTGCTCCCTTTTTCAAAATAAAAAAAGACAAAGAAAACCCGTTTCAGGCGTCTTTGTCTTTGGTCTATTCTAATATATGGTAAAAAAATTGTCAAGACCCAGATGCGACCGTGAAAAATAATGCATCAGTGGTAGTCAAACGTGTCGTCATCCTGAATGATCAGCACCATGGTCTTACCGGTGTTGAATTCAATTTCGTTGCCGTCGTCGTCATAATAGCGGGTCGCCCCGTAGTTGGTCTCCTTGATCCAGGTGCAGTGAATGATCTGCCCTCTGGTAATATACCAGGCGTCGCGGCCGCTTGTGTCTACGTCGCGGTACCACAGATAGCCCTCGTCATCCCTGACTGCGGATTCTGTGCACTGGATGATGATATTGGCAAAGGAAAGCTGCTCGCCGTTTGCGCCGTCGATGTGGGGGCCGTCCGTGCCGCCGGCCAGGTACTGGAAACGGTAGTAGAGGCCGTCCTCCTCATTGTATTCAAAATAGCATCTGGTCAGGGGATAGCTGCCCGACATATCGAGGTATGTACAGACGTCTGCGTCCTCATACTGGGTCAGCAGATTGGGACTGTCGTCGTCCGCGAATAAGTAGTGGGTGGAATCCTTCAGTCCCCGGTCGGTGGCTTCGATTCCCTGGGCACTTAAGACGTCGGCAACCTGGGTGGTGTCCAGGTAGGCGTTATGCGGGGCTGACCGGTCCGTGGTGCGGTAATAGGGAGCGGTTAAAACATTGCCGTCCAGATCATCCGTCGTCTCCTCCGACAGAATGTCATCCGCGTAATAAGGCGCGCCAAAGTGGCAGAGGATGGCGTCCCATTCAAACGCCCAGTAGACATAATAATCTCTTAAAGAACGGACATTGCCCAGCTTGCCGATGCTCCCGTAATCCTCAAAGATTCCCATCAGCCGCGTCATATCGCCTTCGACAGCGCATTCATAGAGAATGGAAGCCTCGGAAATTCCGTAATGGGGAATGGCGGAGGATTCGTTGGGAATCATGACGGCCAGCGGGCGCAGGGATGCAGCGTCAGAATCGATCCATTCGTTGGTCAGATAACTGCGGACCATGCTTTCGTGATCCTGCAATTCGTCTGAAACGCTTCCTTCGCCGGTCTGCTCACTCAGAGACCCGGACGTCTCGACGCTTTCATCGATGATCACGACGGTTTCGGAGGAAGAATGTCCCTGGCTGTCTGTGCAGCCGACGAGGGTGCATACTGTTGTGATGCAGGCCAGAAGCATCATGACTGATTTCTTCATAATACGGCCTTCCTTAATAGACAGTGGCGTATAAAATGGCGGCTACCACAAGACCGAGCAGCGCGCCCATCAGAACCTGCAGTGGAGTATGCCCCACGAATTCTTTCAGGTTGTCCACCGGGATGCCCTTGGTCAGATCCTCAGCAGCCAGCTCTTCAATCAGCTGATGAAGAACCTTGGCCTGTTTGCCGGCCTCCTGCCTCACGCCGCGGGCGTCATGCATGACGATGATGGCAAACATGACGGCGATGGCGAAAGGAAAACCGGAAACACCGTAGTCGAAGGCCGTGGCGAGCGCCAGGGCGCAGACTGTGGCGGAATGGCTCGACGGCATGCCGCCGCTGCCCACCATGCGCTCCAGGGAAAATTCCTGATTGAGAAAAGCGTGAATCAGGGTCTTGATGACCGAAGCGACAAACCAGGCGATGATGGCTGTCATTAAAACATGATTATCCAGCAGATCAGATAAAAAATTCATTATTCACTCCGGGAAAAATAATTTTTGACATATTCTGCGTCGCTTAAAAGAAACGCAATACATTATTATTCTATCCTAAAGAGAGGATAAAGTAAAGGAAAAGGTTGTCAAGTTTTCGATAATTTGTTATATTGTTATTATCCGTTGCGTTTGGAAAGGAGACCTGCATGAGCCTTTTGAGTGTGATCGTTCCCTGCTATAACGAAGAAGAGAATATTCCGTATTTTTATGAGGAATTTCTGAAGAATCAGCCCTTTTTTGAAAAAAGAGGCATGGACTTTGAGATCATCTATGTGGACGACGGTTCTAAGGACGGGACGAAGGAGCAGATCCGCAGGCTTCATGAAAAGGATGAGCGGGTTCATATGATTTCTTTCTCCAGGAATTTCGGCAAGGAAGCCGGTCTTTTTGCGGGCTTTGAAAACGCTGCGGGCGATTATATCGTGGCGATGGATGTGGATTTACAGGATCCGCCGTCTCTGTTGCCTGAGATGTTTTCCTACATTGACGAGGGGTATGATTCGGTGGCAACCCGCAGAGTGAGCCGCAAGGGAGAACCGCCTATCCGTTCCTTTTTCGCGCGCTGCTTTTATAAACTGATGCACAAGATCAGCAAAACGGAGATCGTGGACGGCGCGAGAGACTATCGGCTGATGACCAGACAGGTCGTGGATGCGATACTTTCCATGAAGGAGTACAACCGCTTTACCAAGGGTATCTACGGCTGGGTCGGCTTTGAGACCAAATGGATTGAATATGAGAATGTCGAGAGAACCAAAGGGGAGACCAAGTGGTCCTTCTGGAAGCTGTTGCTCTACTCACTGGAAGGCATTATGGCCTTTTCCACGGTGCCGCTGTCCGTTGCCGCCTTTATCGGCATTACCTTCTGTGTGATCGCATTTGCGGCGATGATCTTTATTATTGTGCGCACACTGATCTGGGGGGACCCGGTTGGCGGCTGGCCGTCTTTGGTATGCATCATTATGCTGGTCGCAGGCGTTCAGCTGTTCTGCATCGGGATTATCGGACAGTATCTGGCCAAAACCTACATGGAAGTGAAGGACAGGCCTGTTTATATTGTAAAGGAAAAGCTGTAATCGGTCGGGGAAAATCCCCGGATATCCGCAGCATATGACAAATTTCACCGCAGCAGGCGACAAAATGCGCGATGCCTTTCTCTTCACAAAAATCGACACGCATGTTAAGATTTCCCTGCCGGATGCGGAAAAGACCAAAAATCCGGCAAATCACATACTTCAATACCAGATGTGGAAAGGGGAATTTTACTATGGATATTTCGTCGATCGGAGAAGTGCAGCTGGAAACCTATGTCACCAGAATTATGCTGGATGTGGGTGTGCCGGCCCACTTAAAGGGTTATCACTATCTGCGGGACGCGATCATGATGTCCAGCAGGGATATGGAGGCCGTGTCCAGCGTGACGAAGCTTCTTTATCCTACTATCGCAAAGCATTTTAAAACCACCGACCAGAAGGTGGAGCGGGCGGTCAGGAACGCCATCGAGGTTTCCTGGCAGAGGGGCAACAGTGCGACCTTTGAGGAGCTGTTCGGCTACTCCAACGCGCATGGCAGGCCGAGGCCTACCAACAGCGAGTACATCGCCCGGATCGCTGACAAGGTCCGGCTGGATGTGAAAGCGCTTTGACGAAAAGAGCCTTCTCCTGCTGCCGCGGGGAGGGCTCTTTCTATTTTTAGAGGTAACTATGATCCTGTTGATTTCATGGCTGATGATCCTGTGGGGATTTGCGGAGGGAGCCTATCTGTATGTACTTCTGACAGATGGGAGTCTTGCCGTATATGAGAGGCTGCTGGCGCCTGCGCTGATCGCAGGGGCGGCTGCAGCTTTTTTGCTGTGCCTTCTGTACAGACGCCTGCGCCCTAAAATGGAGCAGGCGCCGTGCGCGGGAAAGCTTTCCCTGCGGGAAGGCGGCGCATATTTCATTATTTTCGCAGCAGCCGGGATTGTGACGCTTTCGCACTTTGCCGGGAGCTATGTGGTGGATTTGTCGGACGCGGTCTATGAGATGGCGGTCAATGCGGCGTCAGGAGGCCTGCTTGCCGGGCAGCACCCGTTTACGGGAGAAACAGCGGGGACTATTCCCTCGCGGATCCGGATTCTGGGCCTGTACGCGCTGTACGCGGCCATTATGGACCGGACGGGCCTGTCCGCTTATGAGCTGATGGGACAGATTGTGCCGGTGCTTGTATGGCTTCTCCACATGGGAGTTATGTATTCTTTGGGCAGAACGCTTTTAGCGGGCCGGGAACGGTATCTGTGGCTGTTTTTGTCCCTGGCGGCGGTAATTGATCTGGCAACGTCGCAGATTGAGGGCATGATCGGATACCGACTTTTTTACGCGGGCTTTTCCGGAGAGACCATCCGGGCGGCCGTTCTGCTGCCTTACTGTGTGCTGTGCTGCTGCCAAAAGAGGTGGCTGCCGGCGCTTTTATGCGCAGCGGCGGAGGCCATGCTGGTGTGGACGACCTACGGCATCGGCTACTGTATTCTGGTAATTGTCATCTTCTTTGCGGTGACGGTATGGCAGAAGAGGAGGGCGCAGACATGAGCCTGAATTTTCTGAAATGGATGGAAGGAACTGCGGACTTTAAACAGGAGGCGGGACTTTTGCTCCTGCTGTTTATCGGAAGCATAATCCTGATATGGCGGAAAGCAAACCGGGAGGGAAAAGCTTTGGCGGTATCCGGCGCGGTTTTAGCTGTGTGCGTGTTTGTACCGGTTACAGCGGTTTTTCTCCTGATGGGCTATACGGGCTTTTATGACTGGAAGGATCTGCTGCTGGTCGTACCGCTGACGCCGGTGCTGGCTTTGGGCGGGTGTCTTTTCGTGGAGGAGGTGTCCGGCATACGCCGCCCGGACGCTGAGAAGGGCGATACGGCAATTCAGAGGCTTCCTGCCGCGGCTGCGGCTGCCTGTGTAATTTTCCTTTTGCTGGCTGCTGTGAATTTCCATGCCTTTGATGAGGAGGAGGCGTCGGACGGCTATGGCATCCCGGCGGAAACGCTTCAGGTTTATGAAAGCCTGCGGAATGTTGTGGGAGAGGGAGAGATGACGATTCTGGCGGACGGGGAGCTTTTAATGTATGTCCGTCTGTATTGCCCGGACTGGTATCCCGTTTACGGCAGAGATCTCTGGGACAGCCAGGCCGCGGGATATGTGGAGTATACCTATGGAGAAGAGACGGAAATTTATGAGATTCTTTCTTCCGCCTCACTGACAGAGGAGGATGCGGACGCGTTCTTTTCTTATGTGGAGGAAACGCAGCCGGACTGCGTGATCATATCCCGGGAGTGGGAGACTGCGCCCGGGGATTTGCCTGATTACAATTTGGTAACATTAACAGAGCAATATATAGCATATGTAATCACAACAGAGGAAAACAGATGAATGACCTGGTAAGCATTATCATACCTGTGCATAATGTCAGAAAATATATCACACAAACCATTGAGAGCGTCCGTGCGCAGAGCTATACCAGCTGGGAGCTGATTCTGACGGAGGACTGCTCCACCGATGGGACGAGAGAGCTGCTGGCGGAGTATCTGGACGAGCTTTCGGACAACCGGATCCGTGTGATCTGGCTGGATGAAAATGTGGGAGCCGCCGCGGCCAGAAATCTTGGCGTGTAGAGCTCGATGGGGCGGTTCGTGGCCTATCTGGACGCGGACGATTTATGGTCAGAGGACAAGCTGCTGCATCAGCTGCAGTTTATGAGACAGACTGACGCCGCGTTTTGTTTTGGTAATTATGAATTTGCGGACGAGAACGGCCGTGGTACGGGAAAGATCGTGCATGTTCCCGCCGCCCTGACTTACCGCAAGGCGCTGCGCAATACGACGATTTTTACTTCCACTGTGATACTCGATACGCAGCAGATCCCCAGAAGTGAAATCCGGATGCCCGCGATCAGGAGCGAGGATACGGCTTTATGGTGGCAGCTTCTGCGTTCGGGGTACACTGCGTATGGATTTCAGGAGACCTGTGTTTTGTACCGCAGGCCGTCAAAAAGCCTTTCCTCCAATAAGCTTTCCGCAGTGAAACGAATCTGGGATCTGTACCGCAAATCAGAAAAGCTCGGAGTCCTTTACAGCTGCTATAATTTCTTTTTCTGGGCGTTTCGGGCGGTGCGCCGGAGGGTATAATAAATGAAAAAATTAGGTGAATTCAAAAGACTGATCGTCATATGCTTTTCCATTATCACAATAGCCAGCGAATCGCTGGTCTATGCTTATTTCTGGTATACCAATTATTCCATTCAGATTCGTTCCAATCTGTGGTTTTCCACGAGAGGACACTGGCTGGCCATCGCCATCTATGTCCTGCTGCTCTTAGCCTTTTCCACCATGTACGGCGGACTGAATATCGGGTATCTGAGGACCTCCGAGGTGATTTTTTCCCAGATTTTCTCCATTATAGGGACGAATGTGATCACATACGGGCAGAATTCTCTGATGAACTGGGCGCTGATGTATGCGCCGACCTATGTGAAAATGACGATTTATCAGGCCGGCGTGTCTTTCCTCTGCTCCGTGCTTTTTTACTGGCTGTACCGGCAGATTTTCCCACCGAGGAAGCTTTTGCTGGTTCATGGGGAGCGGCCTTATGACGACCTTGTGAGAAAGTTTGAGAGCCGTAAGGACAAGTATGAGATCTGCCACTGTATTGATATCCGGGAAGGAATCGATAAGGTGTGCCAGGAAGCGACGGAGCGCTATGACGCGGTGGTGATCGGCGATATTGACGTCAGCAGCCGCAATAAGATTTTCAAATTCTGTTATGGCGAGGGCATCCGCACCTACATCCTGCCCAAGCTTTCTGATGTGATTCTAGGCGGGGCGGAGGAGATGCATATTTTCGATACGCCCATGTTTCTGACCAGAGAGTATACCCTGCGGATTGAGGAGCGTTTTTGCAAGCGCCTGATGGATATTGTGCTTTCCCTGATTCTCCTGGTTGTCACGTCGCCTTTCATGCTGCTGACGGCGCTGGCGGTGAAGCTGTACGACGGAGGGCCTGTTTTATATAAACAGACCCGCTGCACGGAAAATATGCGGGAATTTCAGATTATGAAATTCCGCAGCATGCGGGTGGACGCGGAAAAGGACGGCGTGGCCAGACTTGCGCAGAAGAACGACGACAGGATTACGCCGGTCGGCAGGGTGATCCGCAAGTGCAGGCTGGATGAGCTGCCGCAGCTGATCAATATTCTGAAGGGAGATATGTCCTTCATCGGTCCGAGACCGGAGCGGCCGGAGATCATTAAACAGTACATGGAGGTCATGCCGGAATTTGCCTTCCGCACCAAGGTCAAGGCCGGTCTGGCGGGATATGCCCAGGTTTACGGTAAATATAATACCACACCCTACGACAAGCTGAAGCTGGATCTGACCTATATTGAGAACTATTCCATCTGGCTTGATTTCAAACTGATGCTGCTGACCTTAAAGATCCTGTTCTGGCCGGACAGCACGGAGGGCGTGGAGGCGGAGCAGGTAACCGCCTTTAAGGAGGAAATATACAGGCAAAGAGAAGCGGACAGATCGGAGAAAAAGGACATGCCGGAAAGCTCTGAACCTGAAAATGAGGAGTGAGAAGATGGAAGAATCAAAAACGTGGGATCTTTATAAGGAGCCCTTTGATCTGAAGCTGTTTCTCCTTCAGATGCTTCAGAAATGGTATATTTTCATTCTCTCATTTCTGGGCGGCGCGCTGTTTCTGGGCGGCGGGTATTTTCTGGTGAACGTGGTATTCGCGCCCACAAGGGAGTATCAGGCGGATATCATCTGCTATATGCAGTATGCGGTGGACCCGGACGCCAGCGAGTCCTATGCGACGGATTATTTTAATGAATATACATGGAATGAGTGGATCGTCTGTGACGAAATTCAGGAAAGGATTGCAGAGGCAGTCGGCTATGAGATCACGGAGACGGAGCTGGCTGCTTATGTCAGCACCACAGTACCGGCGGACGTCAGGCTGCAGACGATTTCCGTGGTGACAACCGACCCTGATCTGTCGCTTGCCATCGCGCGCTGCTATGAGGAGTGGCTGCCTGTCTTTGCGGAAAATCAGCGTGAGCTGGACAGTATCCGCATTGTTGACAGCCCCGAGCAGGCATATCTGGTGGAGGAGGACGTCAGAACAGCGCGTGCGGCGCTTTTAGGCGGGCTGATTGGCCTGTTCCTCTGCTGCATGGTTCTGTGGCTGACCTGGCTTGCCGATGACAGAATATACCTGCCACAGCAGCTTTACAGACGGCACGGTTTGAAGGTGCTCGGCGCTGAAGGACAGGAGGAGCTTGATGAGAACGTCCGGTATGCTGTCGCGGATCGACAGAATATCGCTTTGGTGGGAACGAGCGGCTCCGCGCATTTCATGGAAACACTGTCTTATTTTCAGAGTACCTTTCCCGAAAAGCACTGGGAAAGCGTTATGGGGACATTGCAGTACCCGGAGGGAGCTTCAAAGCTTCGGAACATGGACGGCGTGATTCTTGTGGCGGAGGCAGGTGTGGATTCAAGCGCCCTGATCGAGCGGGTGCTTCTCTTTTACCGGCAGCAGGAGATTGTACTGACCGGCGCGGTGCTCTGGGGCTGTGATCAGAAGCTGTTAAGGCGTTATTATGGCACGGAGTTGTGGAGGCAGGCGCTGCACCGGAGGAAAAAGTAATGGCAGTGGAGGTGCTTTTATCCTGCTTAAATCAGGACATCCCCGCTCTGCTTACAAAGACCGGTCTCAACGGAGCGGCCGTGGTGGTCAATCAGTGCGACAGAGAGGGGAGCGAAGAAATCGTGCTTCCGGGCGGTTTGGCGCGTATTTTTTATTCCGCAGAGCGGGGCGTAGGGAAAAGCCGCAACCTGGCGCTGTCGAAGGCGCAGGAGGAAATCTGCATTTTCGGGGATGAGGACATCGTCTACCGGGAGGGCTACGCGGAGCTGATAGAGGCGGAGTTTGCAAAGCATCCGGAGGCGGACGGTCTTCTATTTCAGGTGGAGGTAGACCCATCCCGCAAAACCTATCAGAACGACAGCTTTGGACGGGTCGGTCTGTTAAACTGCGGCAGATATCCGGCCTACAGCATGGCCCTTCGCCGTCAGAAGCTCATTGACAGCGGCGTTTGGTTTTCCACGCTGTTCGGCGGCGGCGCCCGCTACAGCAACGGGGAGGACAGTCTCTTTATCCGGGATGTGATCAAAGCGGGGCTGAAGCTATACAAAACGCCGGTGTGTATCGGAGAGGAACAACCGCGGCCATCCACCTGGTTTACCGGCTATCATGAGAAATTCTTTTTTGACAGAGGCGTGCTGTACGCGTTTCTCTATGGCCGTCTGGCGCCTTTGTGGGCGTTCCGCTTTGTGTTTGCCAAGAGAAAGCTGATGTGTCAGGAAATCCCCTGGCAGTCGACTTTTGGTATTGTTTTAAAGGGAATAAAGGAAGGCCGCCGGGTGAAAAGGGAAGAGAGCAATGAAGCTTAGTATCATTACCGTGAGCCTGAATGCGGGCGACAGATTATTAAAGACCGTGCAGAGTGCCGCGGCGCAGGACTTTCAGGATTTTGAGCTGGTTATTCAGGACGGCGCTTCTGCGGACGGTACCCTGGAGGCGCTTTCTGACTGGCTTACGGGCAATGGGAAGATGGCCGGGCGGGTCAGGATTTTTAAGGAGAAGGACAGCGGAATCTATGACGGCATGAACCGGGGCGCTTTAAAGGTGCGGGGAGAGTACCTGTATTTTTTAAACTGCGGGGATGTGTTTCATGATTCGGGCGCGCTGAAGGCGTTTGCGGACGGTATGGAGGCCGCGAGTGTGTGCCGGGAGAATACCGGGGCGGCTCAGGGAGCTGCCGGTGTACATCGAGGAGCCGATGCGGCGATTTTCTATGGAAATGTGTATGATATGCTGCGCGGCAGCGTGGTGCAGTCTAATCCGAAGATGGACGCCTTTGCTTGTTACCGCAACGTCCCCTGTCATCAGGCCTGTGTATACCACAGAAGTCTTTTTGCGGAGCGGGGATATCTGCCCTGTTACCGTGTGCGTGCGGATTATGAGCACTTTCTCTGGTGCTTTCTGGAAAAAAGGGTTCCGGCGGTTTACATTCCAGTGACGCTCGCGGACTACGAGGGCGGCGGTTTTTCGGAGACGGCTTTAAACAGAAAGCGTTCCGCGGCGGAGCATAAGGAAATTACGGCCCGGTATATGTCGGCGCGGCAGCGGTTTTGTTACCGGGCTGCTCTGGTGCTGACTCTGCAGCCTTTGCGGACCGCGCTGGCGGAAAATGAGGCAACAGGACGTTTTTATCAGAAGGTAAAAAGTGCTTTCTATCGCAAATAGGAGATATACAACATGGCGGTATATCTGACACTGACGGCCGCAGTGCTCATTTTAGCGCTGCGGGTGGACAATCATATCTACGCAAAACAGCAGATCACGGGGCTTGTCACAAACGGGACGAACAGGCGCAAGGCACAGAATATTGTGGCGGCGCTGGGAATTTATATTCTGATGGCCGCGGTCAGCGCCTGTCGGATTGCGGTGGGCAATGATTACTGGGTCTACCGGGAGAATTTCAAGTTAATCTACGCCGGTCGGGATGTGGCATCGGAGCCGGGCTTTAATTTCATTGTGTACTGGATGCAGAAAATCTGGGGCTATGACAATTATCTCCCCATTTTCGGGCTTTTTTCGGTGGTGACGGTGGCCTTTATGGTGAAGGCTCTGTATGACCAGGCGGAATGGTTTTTCGCAAGCCTCTTTCTGCTTCTGACCAGCGGATATTATTTCTCCAGCTTGAACAGCGTGCGGTATTACCTGGTGGTGGCGATTGTGATGTACGCCACGAAATATCTGCTCAGGGAGGAATATCTGAAATTTGTGCTGTGGATTGTCTTCGCAGCCTTATTTCACAAATCTGTTCTGCTGGTGATCCCCGCATATCTGATTTTATACTGGCTCTCTAAAAAGAAGCTGAAGCCATGGGTGATTGCTGTGGGCGGAGCGCTGATTGCCAGTATGATACTGTTTCAGGATGTATACCGGAGGATCATTTTCTTTTTCTATCCGTTTTATGAGGAGTCAATGTACGATACGGGCAGTATTTCCGTTGTCAATGTGGGGATGGGAATCTGCTGCCTCATCCTGTGCTTTATCTGTTATGGAGTCTGGAAGGACGACAATCCGCACATCCGTTTTTATGTGTGGGTGAACGCGGCGGGGCTGATTATCAACACATTCGGGTCATTTATCCCGGAGGTGACGCGGGTCGGCAATTATTTTAAGATCATACAGGTCTTCCTGATCCCGGCTCTTCTGTATCACATGCCGGACGGTAAATGGAAGAAGGTGCTGACGGCGGGGACGGCGGCGGCGTTTCTGATTTATTTTGCGTTTTTCTTAAAAACGGCGTATGATGTGGATATCCGGCTGCTGCCGTACCGGAACTGGATATTTGACTAGGTTGTTGGGTTATTGCCTGAGGGACGCCGGATGACGGTCCCAATATGAAATTCGCTCCACTGTGCGTGGCATTCCGATGAGCCGATGGGCGTGATAATCGTGTTCAGCAGAGGCTTCCACGATTATCAATCGTCTCATCTCCATCGCACAAAGTCGTTCATGTTCATATTGGAACCGACATCCTGCTGTCTAAAGCAATTTATAATAAACTAGAGCTGAACGTAATGGAAACGCCGCCATATCTGAAAACTTTTACAGGGGAGTTGCCATGAGAGTATTATGGGTGTGCAACGTTGTACTGCCGCAGATCGCGGCCGAACTTCATATGGACGCGGGCAATAAGGAGGGCTGGATCGCCGGCCTCTATACGGCTGTGATCCGTGATCTGGCCGCGGAGGGCATCCAGTTGGGCTTTGCCTTTCCGATTGCCAAGGGCCAGGACATGGTGCGCGGCTCTCTGACCGTTAACGAGGACTATGATCTTTATTATTACGGGTTTCGCGAGGACAGCCTGAACGCTGAGAATTATGACGTCGAAATGGAGAAGGACTTAAGCGAGATCATGATTGCATTTGAGCCGGACATTCTGCACTGCTTCGGTACGGAGTACCCGCACACGCTGGCGGCCGTGAAAATGTTTTCTCAGCCGGACCGGACGCTGATCGGCATCCAGGGTCTGTGCCGCGTGTATGCCAGGGGCTACATGGCGAGTCTCCCACGGTCAGTGCGTAATTCTGTGACCATCAGAGATTTTCTGCGCCGGGACAGCTTAAAGGAGCAGCAGGCAAAGTATGAGGGCCGCGGCCAGTGGGAGATGACGGCTGTAAAATGGGCCGGCCATGTGACGGGCCGCACGGAGTTTGACCGCTACTGGACGCAGAGGTGGAATCCGACGGTTTGTTATCATGAGATGCAGGAAACCCTGCGGCCGGAGTTTTACACGGGCTGCTGGCGGGAGTCAGACTGCGAGCGGCACCGGATTTTCTTAAGCCAGGGGGATTACCCGGTCAAGGGTCTGCATTACATGCTGCTGGCGCTGCCTGAGATTCTGAAAAAATATCCTGACACCCGCGTGTACGTGGCGGGCAACTGTATTTTAAGAAAACCGGGGTTAGAGAGCCTGGTGAAGTTATCTGCTTACGGCAGATATATTCAGAAATTATTGAAAAAGAACCGGATCGCGGACAAGGTCACCTTTCTTGGAAAACTGAATGCCGGGGAAATGAAGGAGCAGTATCTGAAAAGCCATGTCTTCGTCTGCCCTTCCACCATGGAGAATTCTCCCAATTCTCTGGGGGAGGCCATGCTGTTGGGAACGCCGGTGGTGACGGCGGATATCGGCGGTGTTCTTTCCATGATTGACAGGGGAGAGGGTTATATTTATGAGGGCTTTCGCGTGGAGAAGGCTGATGAAGTGGGAGAGCTTATGCGGATCAGCGGCAATCTGGCCGCGGCTCTGATCGAAGCCTTTGACGATTGCGAAGAGATGAAGCGGCGGGCGCGGAAGGCTATGGCGCACGCGAAAAGAACGCACGATCCGCAGACGAACCGCAGGCGGCTGATTGAGATATACAGGGAGATTGACGAGTCATGAAGCTGGTGTTTGTCTCCAATTATTTCAATCATCATCAGCAGCCGGTTTCGCAGAAGCTGTATGAACTGTGCGGGGAGGCCGGCGGCAGCTATTTCTTTATCCAGACGGAGCAGATGGAACAGGAGCGCGTGGCCATGGGCTGGGGCAATGCGCTGGGAAACGCGGAATATGTCAGAAGCTACGGAGAGGATCCGGAATACTGCCAGCGTCTGATCGACGAGGCGGACGCAGTGATCTTCGGCGGCACGGACGATGAGCGTTTTATTCAGACCCGTTTAGAGAAAAAAAAGCCGGTCTGGCGCTACAGTGAGCGGCTGTATAAAGAGGGCAGGTACCGTTTTATCACGCCCAGAGGCCTGCGCAGAAAATTTCTGGATCATACCAGACACAACGGGGAGCGGGTATATCTGCTGTGCAGCGGCGCGTATGTGGCGGGAGACTTCCGCATGGTGGCCGCGTACCCGTTCAAAAAATTCCGCTACGGTTATTTCCCGGAGCATGCTGCATGCGATATTGACGCGCTGATCGGGGAGAAATATCATAAAACGACCATCGAGCTGCTCTGGGCAGCCAGGATGATTGACTGGAAGCACCCTGAACGTGCGCTTCACATAACGGAGGCGCTTTTAAGTACAGGTTTTGATGTACACCTGACCATGGCGGGCGGGGGATCCCTGGAGAATTCCATCCGGGAGCAGATTGCCCGAAAGAATCTGGAAAAAAATGTTACGCTTACCGGCTTTCAGGATCCGCAGGCAGTACGCGCCCTGATGAGAAACAGCCATATTTATCTGGCGGTGAGCGACCGCATGGAGGGCTGGGGCGCGGTGATCAACGAAGCCATGGACAGCGGCTGTCTGGTCGTCGCGGACCGGGCCATGGGCGCGGCGCCGTACCTGATCCGCAACGGAGAGAACGGCATTTGTTATCCGACGGGCAGGACAGACGCGGCTGTAAAGGCACTGCAGGAGCTTCTGAGGGAGCCGGGACATGTGGAGATGAGGCGTATGCAGCGGGCGGCATATGAGACGATTGATCAGCTGTGGAACGCTGATGTGGCGGCGGAACGGCTGTACCGGTGCATAGACGCGGAGCTTCGCGGGGAGAAGCTGCCGGAGTATGAAGAAGGGCCGTTGAGCAGGGAATAGAGGAGCAGCAGGGTTGTGCAGAAAGGATACATCATTTCGTTCATGCTCCGTGGTGGTTTGATAAAGAGAGTACAGAGAGTTTTATGGCAGAAGAAAAACTGATCTCGGTCATTGTGCCGGTTTACAATATAAAAGAATATCTTCCGCGCTGCGTGGCTTCGATTACGGCTCAGACGTACCGCAGCCTGGAAATCATCCTCGTGGATGACGGCTCTACGGACGGGACGGGAGCGTTGTGCGATGAGCTGGCGGCGTCGGACTCCCGGATCAGAGTGCTGCATAAAGAAAACGGCGGCTCCTCCAGTGCCAGGAATTTGGGAATCCGGCAGGCGAGGGGTGAATATTTCGGCTTTGTGGACAGTGATGATTATATTTCAGAGGATATGTATGCGCTTCTGATGGAAGCGGTGACAGCGTATGACTGTCCGGCGGCGCAGGTCGGCCGGGATGAGGTGGCCGCGTCAGGAGAAAGGCTTCCCGATATCTGCGTGCCGCCGGATACTCCGGTCCTGATTGCGGCACAGGATTTCATGAGGGAGCTTTTGATGCACCGCGGCGACTGCTCCTTCTGCACCAAGCTCATGCACAGAAGCCTGTTTTTAAACCGGCAGTTTCCGGAAGGTGTGCTGAATGAGGACTTTCACCTGCTGATTCAGATGCTTACGGAAATGAAAGGTATTGTGTCTTTGCCCGGTCGGTGTTATCATGTGTTTTATCGGCCGGACAGCAACACCCGCAGCACGCAGAAATCTCATTTTTCCCGCGTGTATGCGGACAATGTGGACAATGCCGACCTGGCTTATGCCCTGGTGCAGGAGCGTTGGCCGCTTCTGATACAGACAGCCGAACGCTTCGGCCTTTACCAGCGCCTGGACTATCTGCTGCACATTCCCATTGAGCAGATGCAGCCTGACAACGCCAGATACCGGGAGATCTGCGTGAATGTGCACACCAATTTATCCGCGGGTCTGAAAAACCCGCTTCTGACTAAGAAAAACAAAATTTATCTGTTATTATTCGCCGCCGCACCGAAGCTGACGCGGAAATTTCACCGTCTCACCATGAGGCTGCGCGGCATTGAAGCCTGATGATTGACTGCAATCAGACAACTGCAGCGAAAATTGCATGAAAGTAAGGGCCGGTGCGAATAAAAGATAAGGTGAACATTCGCGTTTGGTTGTGAGCTGTTCTTTTATTCGCACCGGCCCGGCCCAGAGGATTATATTATGGAAAATAAGGAAATCCCCGCTATATCAGGCGGGACTCCTGTGAGAAACACGAAAATTTACTACGGCCACCAGTGTATCGAGGACGATGACATCGAAGCCGTCGTTAAGGTTTTAAAAAGCGACACCCTGACCTGCGGCCCTGCTATCGCTTCTTTAGAGCGGGCACTCTGCAATCTGACCGGCGCGAAATACTGCGTAGCCGTCTCCAATGGCACTGCGGCTCTGCACATTGCCTGTCTTGCAGCCGGGATCGGTCCCGGGGACGAAGTCATTACCACTCCCATGACCTTTGCAGCCAGCGCCAACTGCGCTCTCTACTGCGGCGCCAGACCTGTTTTCGCGGATATCAATCCGGACACATACAACATTGACCCGGACGAGATTGAGCGAAAGATCACAGACCGCACAAAAGCCGTGGTGGCCGTGGACTTTACCGGTCAGGTGGTGGAGGCGGACCGGATTCGCGCCATCTGCGAAAAACACAATCTGATTTTCATCGAGGACGCTGCACACTCCATCGGCAGTACCTACAACGGCACACCGGTGGGCAGCCTCGCAGACATGACCACCTTCAGCTTTCATCCGGTGAAGACCGTCACCGGCGGCGAGGGCGGCGCGGTTATGACCAACGATCCGAAGCTCTATGAGAAGCTCAGCCTTTTCCGCACGCACGGTATTACCAGAAACCAGTCTCTGATGGACAAACCAAGCGAGGGCGGCTGGTATTACCAGATGGTGGATCTGGGGTATAATTACCGTATTACCGATTTCCAGGCGGCCCTGATTGAAAGTCAGCTGGGAAAGATTGAACGCTTTAAGGCGCGCCGCAAACAGATCGTGGCCCGCTACAATGAAGCCTTTGCGGACAGAGACGAGATCTTCGTGCAGAAGGAAATTCCGGAATCTGATACTACCAGGCACCTGTATATCGTGCAGCTGAAATTGGATAAATTAAAGGCGACCAGAAAAGAAATATTTGACGCGCTGGCCTGTGAGAATGTACAATGTAATGTGCATTATATTCCGGTCTACACCTTCCCATATTACCGGCAGCTTGGCTACGAGCCGGGCCTGTGTCCGAAGGCGGAAGCGGCCTACGAAGGCTTTTTGAGCATCCCGTTATATCCGGCGATGACCGACGGCGATGTCGAGGATGTGATTAAGGCATTTTATAAAATACTGGACTGGTACAAAGAGTAGAAACATCCCGTATGAAAGTTGCGCATTGAAAGTGTGAAATGCAGAGGCAGCATTATATATGACAAATTGCCGGCACCGAGGGTCAGACGGCAGATTTTTCCACGCGAGCGCCTTCTGTGCATCGGTGCAAGACAATAAATTGCATGATATGAAAACGCACAGTGAAACGAGCTGGAAAATATCTGTCGCCTGACCCGACAACGGCATGAAATTATGAAAATATCTGCCGCCTGACCCGACAACGCAGAAAAAAGAAATACAGAAAACCATAAATGAAAGGACTACTATGTTAAACAACAAAACCATCCTGATCACCGGAGGCACAGGCTCCTTCGGCAAAGCATTCACCAAATATGTCCTGACCCACTATAACCCTAAAAAAATCATCATCTACAGCCGCGACGAATTCAAACAGTTCATCATGCAGGGCGAATTTGCCGAGTATGCCTCCAGGCTTCGCTTCTTCATCGGCGACGTGCGGGACAAGGACAGACTCTACCGCGCCTTTGAGGGTGTGGATTACGTCATACACGCGGCTGCTTTGAAGCAGGTGCCGGCCTGTGAATACAATCCCAACGAAGCCATCAAGACCAATATCCACGGCGCCCAGAATATCATTGAGGCGGCGCTTGACTGCGGTGTGAAAAAGGTCATCGCTCTTTCCACCGATAAGGCCGTCAATCCCGTGAACCTTTACGGCGGTACGAAATTAGTCAGCGACAAACTCTTTATCGCCGCCAATGCCTATGCCGGCAATAAGGACATCTGCTTTGCCATCGTGCGCTACGGTAACGTGGCCGGCAGCCGCGGCTCCATCATTCCCAAATTTTACGATATCATCAAAAATGGTGGAACTGAGCTTCCCATCACCGACTACCGTATGACCCGCTTCTGGATCAGCCTGGAGGAAGGCGTGAAGCTTGTGATCAAAGCCCTGGAGGAGGCTACCGGCGGCGAGACCTTCATCAGCAAAATTCCCTCCTTTAAGGTTCCGGACCTGGCGGAGGCGATGCTTCCCGGCGGACACACCCGTGAGATCGGCATCTATCCGGGCGAAAAGCTGCACGAGATCATGGTGACTACGGAGGACTCCGCCAATACCTGGGAGTATGAGAAGCATTTCATCGTCTATCCCCAGGTACACTGGAATGACAAACAGAAGATCAACACGAACGGCAAAAAGGTAGCCGAGGGCTTTTCCTATACCTCCGGAAACAATACCGAGTGGCTGTCCGTGGAGCAGATCCGTGAGCGCTTACAGGAGCTTGATCTGGAGAAATGACAGAAAAAAAGAAGCGTATCAATCAGAGCGGGCAGCTTCTGTGGCTGATTCTGCTGGTATTTTACAGTCTTATCATGTACAGGCTGTTTTACAGACAGTGTGTTCAGTATGGCGGCGGTTATGTGTCGGATATGGAACCATATATTATGGTGATAAAGGGGCTGGAGCAGCCGTTCAGCTACCCGTATCCGCTCATGTTTTCTCTGGCTCGCGCCCTGTCGTTCTTTTTCACGGCAGAACGGGCTATGGCCTTTGTGCTGACTTTTTTAAATACTCTGAGTGTCTGGATTACCGGACAGTATCTGCTGCGCTTTATAAGGGAAGAACTGAATACCAGACAGCGGGAAATGACTCTTTGGTGGTATCTTCCGGCCTGTGCGCTGACACTCTCATTATATTTTGTGTCCATGCTGTATCTGCCGTATTCTGTGAGTACCGTCGCGGGTCTTTCCCGCTGCGTGGGCACCTACACGCCTAACCCGTTTTGGAATGCTACCTATCTGGCGACCAGGCCGTTCAGTGTCATCAGTTTTTTTGAGGGCGCGAAGCTTCTGGAAAAATACGAGTGCGGAGCTAAGCTTAAGGAGTACCTGATTTTTGCAGCTTCTTTGCTGCTGGGAGCTTTGGCCAAGCCGTCCTTTACTCTTGTTGCGATTGCAGTTTACGCAGTGGTTTTGCTGTACCGTTTTGTGAAAAGCAGAGGCAGGAACCTTTTGAAAAGTCTGTATTTCGGCTTCTGTGTATTACCGGCCGGCTTTGTCATGATCTACCAGTTTTTCGGCGTTTTTTCCGGCAGCGATTATGTGGGAGAAAGCGCCGGTATCGGCATTTCTCCGGGAGAGATCTGGTCGCTGTACAGCAGCAATATTCTGCTGAGCGTCCTGTTAGGAAATGCGTTTGCGCTCTTCATGCTCATTTATAATCGCAGGAAGCTGAAAAGTGTTTCCTGGTTTCGCCATGCCTGGCAGCTGTGGCTTGCCGGCTTTTTGATGTTTTTCTTTCTTTATGAAAAGGGGTTTCGCGCAAGTCACGGCAATTTTGCCTGGGGGTATATGCACGGTATGTTCTTTGTATTCCTGGCGGGGCTCATGCTGTTGATCTGCAATACGCTGAATGCGAAGAAGAAGAAGGAAATCTGCTGTGTCTGCGCCGGATGGCTGCTTTATGCGGCCCACCTGGCCTGCGGTGTACATTTCTTTCTTTATCTGCTGGCAGGGTATGACCCGTTTATATGACGATACAGGAGAAGCCTATGATATATTTAAGACCCATGACAGAGGCGGATACGGATGATATCGTAGCCTGGCGCAATTCGGAGGGCGTGCGCAGATCCTTTATTTATCAGGAGGATTTTACTCCCGAGGGACATCTGCGCTGGCTGCACGAGGTGGTTGAAACCGGCAGAGCTGCGCAGATGATGATCTGTGAGGAGGGCACCGGCAGGGCGCTCGGCAGCGTCTATATCCGGGATATTGACCATACGCATCATAAGGGAGAGTACGGGATATTCCTGGGAACGGAGGAGGCGCGTGGCCGGGGAATCGGCACCGAGGCGGCCAGGCTGATGGTTGCATACGGATTTGAGAAGCTTCACCTGCACCGGATTTATCTGCGGGCGCTTGCAGACAACTTCAGAGCAATCCGCAGTTATGAAAAGGCGGGTTTTGTGAAAGAGGGGTTGTTGAAGGATGACGTGTGTATTCACGGAGAATACCGCGATATTGTCTGGATGGCAATCGTGAAAGAGGATACTCATGAAGAAAATTAGCTATGTGATTCCCTGCTACCGCTCCGAGCACACGCTTGAAAAAGTGGTGGAGGAAATTATTCACACCATGGAAGGAATGCCGGAATATCTGTATGACATAGTGTTGGTCAATGATTCTTCTCCTGACGGGACCATTCAGGTTATCCGCGGACTCTGCGAGAAGTATCCCTTTGTCATGGGAGTCGATTTTGCCAGGAATTTCGGGCAGCACGCGGCTCTGATGGCAGGTCTTCGCCATTCGGACGGAGATATCGTGATCTGCTTAGACGACGACGGTCAGACACCGGCCAATGAGGCTGGAAAGCTGATTGCCAAAATCGAGGAGGGGTATGACGCGGTCTATGCAGAGTATGAGCATAAGATGCATTCCGCCTTCCGCAATCTTGGCAGCAAGGCCAACGAGCTGATGCTGCGGGCGCTTTTGGGCAAGCCGAAGGAGCTGTATATCAGCAGCTATTTCGCGGTGCGCCGCTTCGTGGTGGAGGATATGATCCGTTATGAGAATTCATACCCCTATGTGATCGGTCTGGTGCTGCGCACAACCCGCAATATTGCCAATGTGAAGGTCACACACCGGGAGCGTGAGGTGGGATCGAGCGGCTATACATTCAAAAAACTGGTGGCGCTCTGGATCAACGGCTTTACAGCTTTCAGCGTCCAGCCGCTCAGAATTGCTACCTGTATCGGCGCGGGCTGCGCGGGGATCGGCTTTATTTACGGGATTTATACGATCATCAAGCGGATTGTTCTGCCGGATATCCCGGCCGGTTACAGCGCCTTAATGAGCGCCGTTGTTTTTTTCGGCGGTATGATTATGGTGCTCCTGGGTATGCTGGGAGAATATATCGGCCGCATCTATATCAGTTTAAACAGTGCGCCGCAGTATGTCATCCGGGAGCGGTTCAATGCGGATAACGGGCAGTTTCAGAGAAGGGAAGCTCAACAGACCGAAAAGGAACAGGCTCTGCGGGAACAGCTTCGGCAGGAGCTGTCCGGGAAGGAATAAATGGAAAAACTGCATAATCATATTCATAATCACATACGGTTTTACAGAGCACTCCTGATGGCGCTTCTGCCGCTTTTATGTTGTGTTGTGCGCTGTCTTCTGACGGGACACAGCATCGCAGATATCTATTTGCCTGCTTCCGAATGGAATGATGAGCTGTTTTATTATAAACAGGTGGAAGGAATGCTGCAATATGGCTATCCGTATGGATATTTCGGTTTTAATGAAAGCCATGCGCTGGTACTGTCCTTTGCGGCCTGGAGTCCGGTGCTTTTGTGGCCCTGGCTGCTCTGGGGACTGATATTCGGCTGGAATCTGCTTTCTCCCATCTACTGCAATATTTTCGTGATGATGCTGGCGGTTTTCCTTTTCGTGTGGATTACGAAAGCGGACGGAGGGCAGTGCATCAGAATCACAGTTCTCTTTGTACTTTTCCCCCTGTTTTCCAGATACATGATGTCGGCCATGCCGGAAATTACCTGTTTTGCGATGCTGATTGTTTACTGGGCTCTGGCTTACAGTTATTATCAGCAGGAAAATGCAGGAAAACTTGCAGGAATGTTTGCACTTTCTGCAATTATGACCCTTATGCGCCCATATCTGATCGTTTTTCTGGCGCTGCCGATGCTGATCCTCATCTGGAAGAAAAAATGGGCTGGTCTTGCGGGCAGTCTTGTCATCGGAGGCGGTACGGGCATCCTGTATATCTGTATCAATCATTTTCTGGCGGCGGAATATTTTACGGCGCTTTTTGACGTATCATGGCTGACGAATTTTATTCACTATGGCTTTAAGCAGGGACTTCAGGAGCTGATCGCCAAACTGACCTATAATTTCGCAGACTTTTTCCGCAACTGTTATCAGGGGCTGACGGATGGTCTGGCTACTGGTTCGTTTTTCATTGGCTTTCTGGTGGTCATGGCGTTGCTGTTTATTTATACCATTTGCTGCCTTTGCCGCAAAGCGTGGAAGGAAAGTATTCTGTACGGACACCTGTTCTTAAGTTTTTTTGCCATGTGGATGGCATTGATTCTGATGTATAAAATGCAGGAGGGAAGCAAACATCTGCTGACCTTTATCGCGGTGGGAATTTTTGCACTGGCCATGATGAAGGACAAAACAGGTGAAAAGACCAAAGAAAGGGAAGGGGTTAAAGCAGCCGAAGAATTCGGAGAACCTGAAAAATCTGAAACGCCGGATGAGGGAATACGTCCCGTTCACTGCCTGAAGAAGGCGGCTTCTCACTGGCAGGTCATCGTCTGTGCACTGACATTCGTATATCTGTATTACTTTATGGCCGTTGACGCGTATGATTATCAGCTGTGCTTTCAGACACAGGAGCTTGTGGAGGAGATGGAGAGCGTCGCAGATCAGATGGAGGAGAGCATGATTGTTCAGACACAGGATGTTCCCAGCTATGACAATGATGTTATCTGGGTTGCGGCGGATTACTCCACGGATGGCGAAGAATGGCTGGTGACGGATTATCAGATACTATATAGCCTGCCTGCAGGATTTGGTATCAGCTGCTGTTACGCGGACTATATAACGGTCAGTTTTGATACGCTGCAGAGCAAATATCTGTGCACGGTTGCGGGTGGTACGATTGATGCGCTCTGCCAGGAGAAAGGACTCCCGGTGGTGGCCGAGGGACTGAATGCGGTTATTTATCAATTACGATAACGCTGGAAATAGATTATGAAAAAAATACTGGATAAATTAAAGGTAATACTCGACAGCAAACAGAAAGCCAGGATGAAGCTTCTGGTTGTTTTAATGGTTATCGGCGCTCTTTTGGAGACTGTCAGCATCGCGCTGGTGCTGCCGATTGCCACGGTGCTGCTCAATCAGGACAGCGTCAACGGTGACGGACTGCCGGCGATGGTCTATCGCTTACTTGGCTTTACAAGTGTCAACAGCTTTGCCATCTTCCTTCTGTTCTGTCTGCTGATTGCGTTCATTGTGAAAAACTCGTTTCTGTTTTTTGAGACCAGACTGCAGTTAAACTTTGTTTATGACAATCAGTTTGAAACCTCGCGCAAAATGATGATCAATTACATGAAGCGCCCCTATGAGTATTACCTCAACGCGGAAACCTCAGTCATACAGAGAAACATTACCTCTGATGTCAATAATATGTATGCCATGGTGCTTTCCATCCTGCAGCTGATGAGTGAGTCTGTGGTGGCGCTTTGCATGGGAATTTATCTCGTTTTCCAGGATCCAATTATGTGCGTGACGATCGGCGGACTTCTGATTATTCTGCTTTTGGTGATCAGGGTGGTGCTCAAGCCGATTATGGTACGGACAGGCAAGGAGAATCAGGATTATTACGCGGGGTTATTCAAGTGGATCAACCAGTCGGTGACCGGTATCAAGGAGATCAAGATTGCCAATAAGGAGAGTTATTTTATTCATGAGTACGCCAAGTGCGGCAACGGTTATGTGAAGGCGGTCAAAAAGTCCACGCTTTTGAATTCCACACCCAGGCTTTTAATCGAGACGGTGGTTATCGCGGGCTTTGTGCTTTACATGTATATTTCGTTTCAGATGGGGCGCGGCACGGATCAGATTGTGGCCAGTGTCTCCGCGTTTGCGGTGGCGGCCATGAAGCTTCTGCCGAGCGCCAACCGCATCAATAACTATATGACCAATATTTCTTATTTTGAACCCTTCTTTTTCGGGGCCAGCGACAACCTGCAGGCGGATATCAGCGACAAATCTATCGTTTACGATGCGGATGCGTACACCGGTCTGGAGGTGGCTGAGAAGCTGCCGGTGAAAAAGAGCATCGTCATGCAGAATGTATATTATAAGTATCCCAACACGGACGTCTATATTTTCCGCGATATGAATATGGAGATTCCGATCGGGAAATCCGTTGGCATTGTGGGAACCTCCGGCGCCGGTAAGACGACGGTGGTGGATATTATGCTGGGACTTCTGGAAATGGAGAGCGGGAAGGTACTCGCGGACGGCGTGGATGTGAATCTGCCGCAGAATTATCAGGGGTGGCTTGCCAATGTGGGATATATTCCGCAGACGATTTTCATGCTGGATTCCAATATCCGTGAGAATGTTGCTTTTGGTGTGCCCAGGGAGCATATTTCGGACGAGCAGGTATGGGCGGCGCTTCATGATGCGCAGCTGGATACTTTTGTGAAGGGACTGCCGGAGGGCCTGGATACCGAGATCGGGGAGCGAGGCATCCGTTTGAGCGGCGGTCAGCGCCAGAGAATCGGAATCGCCAGGGCGCTGTTCTGGGATCCGGAGGTTCTGGTGCTGGATGAGGCGACCTCCGCTCTTGACAACGATACCGAGGCGGCCATCATGGAATCCATCAACCACTTGCACGGCAAAAAGACGCTTCTGATTATTGCACACCGGCTGCAGACCATTGAGAAATGTGATATGATATACCGGATTCAGGACGAAAAAGCGGTAAGGGAGAGGTAAATGGGGAGAAAGAAGTCCGATTGGGTTTTATGGCTGCTGGGCGCCGCCTGCTTTATGGCGGTGATCTTTCTCTGGCTGATCAGTAAAATGAGCTGGTCCGGGACGGGCCATGAGATCGTCCTCATGGGAGACAGTGTAGTCGGCAACCAGTTCTATAACGGAGATCCGGTGGACGAGGTGCTGAGTGAAAAGACCGGGATGGAGGTATTCAACGGCGCATTCGGCGGCAGCAGCGTGGTATCGTATAATGATGGACTGTGGGAGACGTTGGGAAGCGAGTCCTTCAGCTTTGAAGCGCTCGTTAATGCCATTGTACTGAGGGATTTTTCCGCACAGAACGCGGCGATTGAGAGAAATGCCACACAGACATATTTTGCGGAGCGGCTTGAGAACCTGGAGCAGACGGATTTTTCAAAGACAGACATTCTGGTGGTCTGTTTCGGCGCCAACGACTATGCCAATCAGATTTCGCCGGACGTTTTTGAAGAGGCGTTCAGCAACAGCATCGGGAGGCTGCAGGCGGCATACCCTTCCCTTACCATTTATATTTCGTCCCCGGTATTTAATTATCTGACCAGGGACGGGGAGCAGATTTTCTGTGACAGCGGCGAGTGGGGAGATTATCTGCTGGAGGAATATGTGCTGGCACAGGAGCGTGTGGCGGAGGAATATGGTGTCTGTTTTATTGATAATTACCATGACAGTGTGATTAACGCAGATACGATTTATGATTATACGATTACCGCGGATGGTCTGCACTTGAATAAAGAGGGAAGAGATGTGCTGACGGATACGATTGCGGCGGTAATTTTAAGCGGCGGGCAGCAGGAAACGGACTGATTTTTCGGGGAACTGATTGGAAACACGGAAGTAAGAGACATGTCGGTAGAAGCTTTTTTGATGAAAATAAAACAGAAGATTTCAGGGCAGGATGCAGCCGTTTTTCTGGCGGCTTTTCTGGCTGGACTGGCCGCGCATCTGCGCATTTTCATGAGTGATATTCCCAACCATGACGGGCTGTCGGGGATTCATTTTGACCAGAATATGATCACCTCCGGGAGGTGGTTTCTGACAGTGGCCTGTCATATTTCCACGGACTATACGCTGCCGTGGGTGATTGGTCTGCTGTCATTATTCTATCTGGGGATGACGGCTGTGCTTCTGTGCCGTTTCTTTCACTTAAAGCACGCCTACAGCGGGGTGCTGATAGCGGCGCTTTTAGCGGTTTATCCGTCTTTAAGCTCGAATTTTGCCTATATCTTTACGGCGGACGGTTACATGCTGGCGCTGCTTTTAGCGGTGCTGGCGGTTTATCTGGTGGAAAAAAGCCCGAAGGGGTTTTTTATCGCCGGTCTGCTTCTGGGCTTCTCCATGGGCATTTATCAGGCGTATCTGGCGTTTGCCATGGCGCTGGCGCTGTATGGCGTCTGCCGGGGCTGGTTTTTTGGAAGAGATCGGAAAGCCAACCTGTTTCTGACGGCCCGCTATGTCGGCATGGGGGCCATCGGAGCGGTCTTTTATTATCTCATGCTGCAGATTTTGCTGAAAATACAGAACACCTCCCTCTCCGGCTATCAGGGGATCGGCAGCGGTTCATCGCAGGGGATTGTCAGTATTCTGGTGAATGTTTATCAGGATTTTGTGGTTCATACCCTGGGAGGCAATATCCTGGCGCAGAAAGGGCCGATGCTGGTCATTATGGCGGTGCTTTTACTGGCCGGCCTGTTGACATTGGCAGCTGCTTTTGTGCAGGCGGGAGGTCTTCACGATCCCTTAAGTCTGCTCTGTCTTCTGGCAGCGGTCATACTTGTACCGGTCTGTTTTAATGTAATGCTGATCATTTCGCCGGATGTGACCTATCATTCCCTGATGCGGTATCAGTGGGTTCTGCTGCCGGTCTGCGCCGTGGCGGTAATCGACCGGTATGCGGATGCGCTGCCTGTAAAGAAAGCGGCTAAGGCACTGCCCTGGGTGGGTGCGGTCACCACAGTGGTTGTGATTTTTTCCTATATCCTGACCTGCAACGTGGCGTATTTTAATCTGGAAAAGAAATTCACCAAAACGTACAGTTACTGTCTGCGGCTGTTAGACCGGATCGAGCAGATGGAGGGATATACCTATGATATGCCTATCGCCATGATCGGGGTGGTCAGCGAGGACACGTTTCCCAGTACAGATCTGACTGTGGGTGTGACGGATTCTCTTTTAGGAATCAGCGGGGACTATCTGGTGTACACGGCGCAGAATTATCAGGATTTCTGGGAATATTATTTCGGAGTAACGGTACAGCTGGTGGACAGCGATGAGATTGTGGACATTTATAACTCTGAGGAGTACCAGGCGCTTGAACCCTTCCCGGCCGAAAACTGTATGGTGATTGTGGACGGCGTGCTGTACGTCAAGACGGAGAATAAGGAGTAGGATATGGCATTACTGTCGATCATTGTTCCATCCTATAATGAAGAGGCCAATATTTACAATACGGCCGGACGGCTGACGCAGGTGCTGACTGAGGCGGATATTCCGTTTGAGATCGTGTTTGTCAGCGATGGGTCGCGGGATCAGACTTTTGACAGAGTAAGGGAACTGGCTGCGCAGGATGAGCGGATATGCGGCATCGAATTCAGCCGCAATTTCGGCAAGGAGGCGGCTATTTTCGCGGGTTTAAAGCAGGCAAAGGGAAACTGCTGTGTGGTGATGGACTGTGACCTGCAGCATCCGCCGGAGGTCATACCGGAAATGTACCGTCTCTGGCAGCAGGGGTATGACATCGTGGAGGGCGTCAAAAGTGACCGGGGCGAGGAGAGCGGCATTCACCGCCTGTTTGCGAATCTTTTTTATGGAATCCTGAGCAGGCTGATGAAGATGGATATGCGGGATACCTCCGACTTTAAACTGTTAGATCGGAAGGTGATGGATGTCCTGCTGGGCTTGACGGAGCGCAATACCTTTTTCCGCGCACTGACCTTCTGGGCGGGTTTTTCCTCCGTGAGTGTAAGCTACGAGGTGGGAGAGCGGGCCTTCGGAACGAGTAAGTGGAGCTTTCGGGGGCTGATCAGATACGCCGTCAGCAACACGACGTCCTTTACTACGGCACCGCTGCAGCTGGTGACGGTGGCCGGCGGCGTGTTTATTGCGGCCGCTTTCGTTCTGGGCATTCAGACTTTATATAATTATTTCACTCACTCTGCGGTGGAGGGCTTTACCACGGTAATTCTGCTGATTCTGATCGTGGGAGGTCTTCTGATGATCAGCATGGGTGTGATCGGACATTACATCGCGAGGATTTACGAGGAGGTCAAGGGCCGGCCACGCTACATCATTGCGAAGGATACAGCTAAGGAGAAGGGACTCCATGAAAAAGAGAGAGAGTAATTTTGAGGCGCTCAGGCTGCTTGCGATGGCGCTGGTGGTGACACTGCACTATCTCAGCAAAGGAAACGTATTAAAGCCTCTGACGGAGGAGCTTCAATGGATGGATTGGGCAGCCTGGCTTCTGGAGGCTTTTGCCTATGTGGCGGTGAATGCATATGTATTACTGACGGGATATTTCATGTGCCAGTCGAAATTTCGCCTGGGGAGGCTTTTGCAGATTATCCTGGAGGTGTGGTTTTACAGCCTGGTCATACCGCTCGTTCTGGGGGCCTTCGGCATCCTGAACCTGGGGGCGCTTACGATCTATGACTGGCTGATTTTGATTTTTCCGCTGTCGATGCAGCATTACTGGTTCCTGTCTGTCTATGTATTACTGGTAATCATCTCTCCGCTATTAAACCGTGCCATCGCAGCGATGAATCAGAAGCAGCTGGCGGGTGTGACCATACTGGTGGCTCTGCCGCAGGTACTGTTAAAGTCGATCCTTCCGCTGACCTTTACGATGGATGACGGCGGCTGGGGCATTCTGTGGTTCGTGGAGCTGTACCTGATTGCGGCTTATATTCGAAAATACGGCATACCGTTCCTCTCCACAAAAACAAAGGCGGCGCTTGTCTATCTGGCAGGAGTGCTGCTGACCTGGGGAGGCGGCCTTGTGATGAACAGAATTTATCTGGCTACCGGGCGCTTCTCGGACAAGGTAACCTTTACCTTCAGTTATAATCATATTTTCATTCTGATCGCGTCGGTCGGTTTTTTCTGCATCTTTGCCAATATGAAAAGCGGGGAGGGGCTGCTTTCCAGGTTGATTCTCCGTCTGGCGCCATATTCCCTGGGCGTCTATCTGCTGCATGAAAATATCCTGCTCCGTTACGAATGGCCGGTCTGGCTGTCCGTTGCCATGCCGAATTCGCTCATTCAGCTTATCGTGGAGTGGATTGTGAAGGTTGCCATTGTGATGGTGGTGGGGCTTTTTGTGGACTTTCTGCGCAGTCTGTTGTTTATGGCGGGCGGACGTATATTGGCTCATACGCCGGTGCCGCGGTGGATGCAGAAGTGCGATGAGGTGATGAACTGAGATTATGCTGTTACAGGGTCGTGCACAACAGTTTCCCCGTTCCGCACGACCCTCTTCGTGGATATTTAAAATAGAAAATTATAAGGGAAAGTTACATGATGAACATGACAACTTCAGCTTCTGAAAAACAACATACCCGCGCGAACAATTCTGCCCTCACCACAGTCCTCCTGTCCGTGATTTTATTCGCGTACACCTTCCGCAAGGTCAGCATCGGCATCGACGCTACCGACACCGGCTATCACTTTGCCAACTTTCTCTACATGGACAATATGGACTCCATGTGGATTTTCTCCACATACCTCGCCAGTAAGCTCGGCCACCTCTTTACCCTCCTTCCCGGAGGGGACACCCTCTTAGGCATCAATATCTATACCAGCCTCATTCCGGCCGCTCTCGGCGTTCTGACCTTCCTCTTCTTTTCAAAGTGCGTCAAAACCCCCGGCTGGCTCTCCTTTATCGGTACCTTCGCCGCCTTAAATCTCTGCTGGTGCCCCACGACCTGCGTCTATAATTACCTGACCTACCTTCTGTTCGGCGGCGGCGCCATGTTGCTGTGGCTGGGCCTTAAGAAGAATCAGAGAACATACCTGGTCGTGGCTGGTGTCTTTCTGGGACTGAACGTTCTGGTACGTTTCCCTAATCTGGCGGAAATGGCTCTTATCCTGGCAGTCTGGGCATACGGCCTGCTTACCAGGAAGAAATTCCGGGATGTGATGAAGGACACCGGCTTCTGCGTGCTCGGCTACGCGGCCGGTATTGCGGTAGTGATGCTGCAGATTCAGATTCAATACGGGATCGGTGAATATGTCCAGGGAATTATCAGACTTTTTGGTATGACCTCCGACGCGGCCTCCTACACACCCTACGCGATGGTATATAACCTGCTCGCGGCCTGGCTGGATATGGGATGGTGGCTCTATATCGTCTTACTGGCGCTGGCGCTTGGCGTAATCGGCTTCATGATCCTGCCGGGAAAACTTAAGAAGGTGAAAAAGGGCGGATACCTCGTCTGCTGCATTCTATTGATGCTGTTTTTTTACAGGAGAGGCCTGTTTACATTGCATTTTGATGAGCTCTCATCGGTTCTTGGCCCCGTGACCCTTTTGATGCTTTTCATCCTTTTGCTGGCGTTCGCAGTGCTTGTTTTGAAGCGTTTCCCTGCCGAGAAAAAACTCCTGGCCATCATTGTGGTCATCATTCTCGGCATCACTCCGATCGGCAGCAACAATCAGCTGACCACCAATATCAACTTTATGTTCCTGCCCATCTGCTTTGCTCTTGATACGCTTTGGCAGCTTTTTGAAACGAAATCCGCAGGCGAAACCTGCAAAATATCACTTATGCAAGGGAAAATGAATATTTTCCTGCATAATTATCCGGTAAAAGCCTTCTCAGTGGTATATCTGGTCGTGCTTTTGTATCTTTCGACGGGCTTTGGAGCCAATTATGTATTCCGGGACGATACTTCCAACGGGGAGCGAACCGTGCAGGTGGAGAGCATCGAAAGCCTGCGTGGGATGAAGACCAGCGCCGTGAAAGCGGCGCAGTGGGAGGAGTTGGGAGAGTTCGCTGCCGGGGAAGGGCTGACAGGACAGACGGCGATTTTTTATGGAAATGTCCCTGCCTTATCCGCTTATCTGAGAATGCCCTTCCTGATGAGTCCCTGGCCGGATCTGGATTCCTATTCCAGCGCGATATTTGAGACGGAAATCGCGCAGATTGCGGCAAATCTGGAAAATGAGCGTCCGTATGTATTTTTGGGGCCGGATTTTAAAGAGTTGGTAACAAATGCATTGTTAAATGGGATGAGCGGTGAAGAATTTATGGCAACTTATGGCTACAAATTTGGCCTGCTCTATGATATGATACTGGAGAATGGTTACACTTGTATCTTTGAAAATGAAATCTGCGCGATCTATTATTGATATGATACAAGGGACAAAAGGTCAGAAATCGGATGCTTACACAAGGTACGCCCTTCGGGTGTGCATTCGTATTTATGACCTTGGGGACCGCAACGACATGAGGAAGGAGCAAATTTGGCCGTTTCTCAGGCCAAATTGTGCGGATTCCGAATGGCGTCATGGATTGAGAGAGCGTTATTTGCGAAGCAATCCATGGTATCATATTCATTTGTTGCTTTAAATATTACCAGAAAGAGGGAAATACGATGATCAATTTTAATGTTCCGCCTTATACGGGAAAAGAAATGGACTACATGAAAATTGCCGTGGAGAACCAGAAAATCTGCGGCGACGGTCAGTTTACACATAAATGCAACGAGTGGTTTGAGCAAAGAACCGGTACTTCGAAGTGCCTGCTGACGACCTCCTGCACGCATGCGACCGAGATGGCGGCTCTGTTGGCTGATATCCAACCGGGGGATGAGGTGATCATGCCCTCCTATACGTTCGTGTCCACCGCCAATGCCTTTGTGCTGCGCGGCGCCACGGCGGTATTTGTGGATATCCGTCCGGACACCATGAACCTCGATGAGAAAAAGATTGAGGAGGCCATCACGGACAAAACCCGCGCGATCGCTCCGGTACACTATGCCGGCGTCTCCTGCGAGATGGATACCATCATGGAGATTGCCCGCAGGCATAATCTGATTGTGGTGGAGGACGCGGCGCAGGGCGTCATGAGTACCTATAAGGGACAGGCGCTCGGCACCATCGGCGACTATGGCTGCTACAGCTTCCATGAGACCAAAAACTACAGCATGGGCGAGGGCGGCGCCCTGCTGGTCAAGGATCCCGCCAAGGCAGAGGAAGCGGAAATTATCCGCGAGAAGGGCACCAACCGGACCAAATATTTCAGAGGACAGATTGACAAATATACCTGGGTGGACCATGGCTCCTCCTATCTTCCGAGCGATTTAAACGCGGCTTATCTGTATGCCCAGTTAGAGATCGCGGATGAGATCAATGAGAAAAGGCTGAAGCTGTGGAAGCGGTATTACGAGGAGCTGTCCGATCTGGCGAAGGCCGGCAGAATTGAGCTGCCCGTGATTCCGGAGGGCTGCGTCCATAATGCGCACATGTTCTATATCAAAGCCAGGGATTTAGAGGAACGGACACAGCTGATTTCCTATATGAAGGAGCAGGAGGTGCTCTGTGTCTTCCATTACATTCCGCTTCATTCTTCTCCGGCGGGCAGACAGTTCGGCCGCTTCCACGGTGAGGACGTCTATACCACCAGAGAGAGCGAGCGCCTGATGCGCCTGCCTATGTATTACAGTCTGAAAGAGGATCAGGTCGACTACATTGTGGATCGGATTCACAAGTTTTACGCTTCAAAATGATTGAAAAAATAAGAGTTTCCTACCGGGTCTTTCTGAAGGGCTTTCTGAGCCTCTTTATCACAGTCCAGTGTGTTCTCGGCGTCCTGTACTGGCTCTGTAATGTGACCCGCGCACAAAAATTTGATACGGTGTCTGAGCTGGGAAGGCTTGTCGCCGGACTGCCGGTTTTACCGGTGCATCTGATACAGACAGGGCTGGTTTTTGCGGCCGCGTACTACCTCTTTCGGCGTTTCCGGGAACGGAGGCAGAGTCTGATCTGTGCGTTTGCCGCTGTCACGGTTCCTTTTGTCATGCAGGTCTGTCTGTGTGAGACGGAGCATGCGGCGGCTCTTGCAGCTGCTCTATGTATGACCGCTGTAATTGTGGACTGTCACACCCGTAAGGAGCAGAAGATTGGCCGCCTGCAGATCGTACTGTTTATTGTAAGCCTGGTGACCCTGGTCCTTTGCGGAGCCGCCTACAGCTGCGCTGCCGCTCTGCTTTGCGGCGTGTGCATGGTCATCGAAGAGAAAAAGTACCATCGCAAAAAGAGCGCCCGCTTTCTCTGCCTGCTGGCGGCTCTCTTTGTGTGTATCGTGACGGCGTGGTTCGGTGTTCACCTGCAGAATGACGCCAATCCGGACCGGATGCAGATTACCTGGCAGAGCGTCCTGATGAAAAGGCTTGCCTATCCCGGACTGGAGGGCGCCCTGTCGGAGGGCGTTTGCGAGGAGCTGTTTGAGACATTCGACACGGGTCAGATCAATAACTATCGTATCTATCCTTACCTGCTGGATACAGAGTTTGAGAGCTTTTTGCTTGAGACTGTGGGGGCGGAGAGGACACAGGAGATTTACCTGGAGCTTGCCTGGCACGGTCTGGACTGCGGGATCAAGGTCGACTGCAGGATGATTCTGGAGGACATGATCTCCTATCTTTTCCCGGGGCTGATGTATCCCTTCTATTCGGACGGCAGTATCCTGGCGGAGTTTGGCTTTGGATTCCAGCAGTTTGTGGCGGATACGCCGTATCTGGCGGAAATTTATATGAATGTAAGCCTTCTGGGGTATGCCGTGGGGCTGGTTCTGACGATTGTCTGTCTGTTGATTGGCGGGATCCAAAAAAGCGCCAAAGAGTCGGTAAAAGGCTCCTGGCCGTTTTTTGTGATCTGGTTCGGCCTGGCGGTCATTTTTACCATGAGAGGGGCAGCCATCTTTAATTATAAATACGCAGCTTTTCTGGCAATACTTGATTATCTGCCGCTGCTGACTTTTTTGAACCGGTCAGAGGACAGGGGAATATGATGAACAGGCATTTTCTGGATATGAAAAAAATACGGGTATCGTCCGTCCTCGCGGCCGTAATCATCGTCATCAGCGCGGCCACGATGATTTATTTCGGCTCGCAAAAGGAAGGGCTTCATGTCGATGAGGTCTATTCCTATGGCCTTGCCAACAGTGAATATCTGCCGTTTATGCATTTCGGGACGATGGAATACAGTGTTAAGGACTGGATGCTTGAATACGGCGCCGGCGAATCTCTGGCCGATCTTTTTCGTAATCTGATCAATGACTTCAAAATCCTGAAGGAAAGCAATTTTCAATGGCGGGATACCGTGATCTATCAGGATTATCTCATAGCGCAGGCAAACAGTGCGGATACCTATACGACCACCTGGGTTTCGGGACAGGATTATCAGGATTATATTTCGGTGAGCGAGAGTAATACCTTTAATTACGCTTCTGTCTATTATAATCAGCGCGGCGACGTGCATCCTCCGCTGTTTTACATGCTTCTGCATACGGTGTGCTCTGTATTTCAGGGCCAGTTCTCCGTCTGGTACGCTCTGGGACTGAATATCGTGATTCTGGTACTCACGCTGATTTTGCTTTACAGAATGGTGAGCAGGTATCTCGGCGGAGAAAAAATCGCCCTGCTGACAATCGCATTTTACGGGCTGTCCTGCGGTTTTATGACCACGGCCCTGTTTTTACGGATGTATGCCCTGTTAACGTTTATGGTGACGGCCTGCCTGTATGTGCATTTAAGAATTGCAGACCAGCAGGATGAGGTCAGGGGATGCAGCCGGTTTTTACTGATGATTACGGTGCTGGGAGGTTTTCTCACGCATTATTATTTTGTGATTTATGCGATCCTGATCGCCGTGGTGACAGTATGCCGCATGGCCTGGCGCAGGCGTTTTCGGCAGCTGCTTCAGTATGTGCTGACACTTGCGGCAAGCGCCGGAATCGGACTGATCATCTGGCCCTTTGCCATCAAGCATGTTTTTTCCGGATACAGGGGGCAGGAGGCGTTGGAAGCGCTGAGCGGGGACTATTATTTCAGCAGATTTCAGGCCATGATGCAGGAGATTGTCGACAATCTTTTCGGAGGCAGATGGTGGATTCTGTGGGCGGCTCTGCTTC
>JAJPXG010000130.1:0-10888 GCA_021205565.1 Lachnospiraceae bacterium
TTTATCCTTTTTGGTATAAATCTATAGTCCGGCGAATTGGGAAAGTTTTATTTAATCTGAAAGAAAAATCCTGCTTTCTTTAATACCGGCCGCAGGGCACTGTATACTACAACGACCACTACGGTGCCGACCACGGCGTTGATGGCAGTGGCTCCGGCCGACCAGGTGGCGAAGATTTTGGCCACGTCGCTGGGAACGCCGAGCACATAATTTTTATAAAAATATCCAACGATGGGGTCCGCGATCACGTTAAAGCCGAGGGAAGCGATGCTGGCGATCAGGCTCCATTTCACAACATACTTTTTCGGATGATCCTCCGTAATGTGGGCAATTTTGTGTGCGACAAAACCGGCGATCAGGCCTATGCAGAATTTCAGAATAAAGGTCTTGGGCGCACTGGTGACGTAAGTGGGATCCATCAGATCAGCGATGGTCATGCCGATGGAACCGGCCAGCCCTCCGTACACGCCGCCCAAAAGCAGCGCCGCCAGCACGCAGAAGGCGTTGCCGATATGCAGGGCGGTGGTGCCTCCCGGTACCGGAATGGGAATTTTGATGTAGGTGAATGCCACGTAGCAGAGAGCTGCCATCAGACCGGTGATGACGACTTTGGTGATTGCGTTGTCTTTCATAATAATTGTTCTCCTCCTGTTTTCCTGTTGTCTCCCAGTATACCGAAAACCGGTATTAAAGAAAGAACCAAAAACAATATTTTAAAGCAGACCAGTTGTAGACCGGCAGGAAGCAAGCTCCATACCAGTTGGGCTTCGGTTCTGATACAGCCGTGAAACGACCTTACTGTGTATGTCCTGTTGTGCGGCCTGCCTTTTTTGTTTTTCTGACTGTGCTGCGGTTATTTTTCCTCAGAAGGTAAATACTAAAGTGAAATATTTCTACCTGTGCGCTTGGATTCTCTGATGAACACGGACAGAAAAAATGACAGATATGCGGCTGACACGCCGCGGGGAGGAAAGCATGGACAAGCAGATTTATATACAGTTAAGGCAACACAGCGCGGTGCAGGAGGGCAGGGTGGCCTTAAAGGATCTGGGGGAGGTTTTTTCGGATCGGCCCGAGTGGGCTGCAAAAGCGAAGGCGATGACGGTATGCAATCTGCAGAAACCGGGCGACAGAGCGGTTTTAAGCAGTATTTACCTGATTGAAAAAATCAAAAATCAGCTGCCGGACTGCGAGGTGGTCAATCTCGGGGAGACAGACATGATTGTGGAATGGGAAATGAAGCGGCGGTCCAATGTATGTAAGCTCCTCTTTGTCTGCCTGATCGTCTTCTTCGGCACGGCCTTCACCATCATGGCGTTTCACAATGATGTGGACATCCGGGGCGTGTTTGAGCAGATTTATCTTCTCAGCGGGGAAACGTCACCGGATGGAGCGGGCCTTCTGGAGATATCCTATTGTATCGGTTTGTTTGTGGGAATCACGGTGTTTTTCAATCATCTGGGCAGGAGAAAGTCAAAAAGCGACCCGACACCGGTGCAGGTGTCGATGTATACCTACGAGCAGAATGTGAATCAGTCCATTTTAAATGCGGCGGACAGGGAGGGGGAGGCGCATAGTGCTCAGTAAGGTTCTGATTATGCTGGTGGGCTTCAGTGCGGGAGCGCTCACCAGCTGCGGCGTGACAGGCGTACTGATGGCGGTGGGACTGACGCCGCGTTTTATCGGCCGTGTGCACGAGGCAAGACATATTTACCTCTTTGAATCCATGATCATCTGGGGCAGCGCGGCGGGCGGCGTTCTTGGCGTTTATTACGATGCGCTTGCCGGCATTCTTGGGACGCGCCCCGGCAGACTTCTGCAGGTCTTTTACGGCTTTTTTGCCGGCATATTCGTGGGGAGTCTTGCCATTGCCATCGCGGAAATGCTGGAGGTTTTCCCTGTCTTTACCCGCCGTATGCGCCTGGAGAGAGGACTGCCGTATGTGCTGCTGGCCGCCGCTTTTGGCAAGAGCGTCGGGGCGTTTCTGTACTTTTATTTTGGCATGTAATGATACAAGGGACAAAAGGTCAGAAATCGAATGCTTACACAAGGTACGCCCTACGGGTCTTTGCTGTGCGGGCTCTGAGCACGAATTTCATTACAGTTGCAATTTAGAAAGAAAATTGCTATAATATCGAAATGAATGTGCAAAAATACCTGCCAACAATATGCCGGTTTAAGCAGTGACGCCGGAGAGGACCTTCTATGAAACGGATTTTGGAGGACATCAGAGCACAGAGCTTTTCACAGATTTATGTGCTCTATGGCAAGGAAGACTATCTGAGAAAACAATATAGAGACAGGCTTCTTACCGCTTTGCTTAACGGCGGCGACACCATGAATTATACCTGTGTGCAGGGGAAGGACTACAATCTGGCAGCTCTCATTGATCTGGCGGAGACGCTGCCGTTTTTAGCAGAACGCCGGGTGATTTTGCTGGAGAATACAGGGCTTTTGAAGAGCGGCGGTGATCTGCTCGCAGATTATCTGGCGGCGCCCTGTGAGACGACTGTCTGGATCCTGAGCGAGAGTGAATGCGACAAACGCAGCAGACTTTACAAGGCGGCGGATAAATACAAACGATGTGTGGAATTCTCCGTACAGGACGAAGCCACGCTCCAGAAATGGGTGCTTGGCCTGATTAAAAAGGAAAACAAAAAGATTTCCGCCCGCACACTCGATCTCTTTTTAGAGAGCGCCGGGGATGATATGTCTGCGATCCGGCTGGAGTTGGAGAAACTGTTCTGTTACACTTTAGAGCGGGATGTGATCACTGAGGAGGACGTGGAAGCGGTCTGTCCGCCGCGGATTACAGGACGCATTTTTGATATGGTGGACGCCATAGGAGCCAAAAACAGAGACAGGGCGCTTTCACTCTACCGGGATCTGCAGCTATTAAGGGAGCCGCCCGCCAGGATTCTGTACTTAATCGGCAGACAGATGAACCTTCTTTTACAGGCGAAGGAGTTAAAGGCACAGGGAATGGATTCGAAAGAGATGGCCGTGAAGCTGGGTGTTCCCCCGTTCGCGGCGCAGAAATATATCCGCCAGGCACAAAGCTACAGCAGAGCACAACTCAAAGAAGCGCTTCGCGGCTGCATTGAAGCGGACGAATCAATTAAAACAGGCCGGATGACAGACAAATTCAGCGTGGAACTGCTGATTATGGAGCTGACGGCATAAAATTTACACATTTATGTTATATGATGATATAAGGAAGCGCATTTTGCGGGGCAATCCATAGTATTATCATATAATAATACAGAAGGAAATCTATTATGAGAGTCGGTATGGGTTATGACGTGCATCGCCTTGTCGAGGGCAGGGATCTGATCCTGGGCGGGGTGACAATTCCATATGAAAAGGGCCTTTTGGGGCACTCGGACGCGGACGTTTTGCTGCACGCGATTATGGACGCCCTTTTGGGAGCGGCGGCGTTAGGTGACATCGGTCTGCATTTTCCGGACACGGATCCGGCTTATGAAGGTGCTTCTTCCCTGGAACTGCTGAAAAAAGTGGGAGACCTGCTTTCGGAGAACTTATTTTTCGTGGAAAATATTGACGCCACCATCATTGCCCAGGCGCCGAAAATGCGGCCTTATATCGATACCATGCGGGCCAATATCGCCAAAGCGCTGCTTTTGGAGATCGACCAGGTGAACGTGAAGGCCACGACCGAGGAGGGCTTAGGTTTTACCGGAAGCGGCGAGGGCATTTCGGCGCAGGCGGTCTGTTTGCTTTCGAGCCCGATGGAGATGGCCACGATGAATATGACGGATACCGGCCGATGTCAGGGCTGCAGCGGCTGCCCGGGCACCATTACACAGCAGTGAAATTGAAAATGAAATGAGGGAGTATTTCAGTCCGCTGCAAAAGACGGCGGATTGGAGCTGAGAGATTGCAACCACTGCCTTCAGGCGGTGGTATGGAGATTGAGACTATGAAAATATACAACACATTGACCAGAAAAGAAGAAGAATTCATCCCTCTTGAGGAGGGCAAGGTAAAAATGTACGTCTGCGGCCCGACCGTGTATAATCTGATTCATATCGGCAACGCGCGGCCCATGATCGTCTTTGACACCTTCCGCAGATACATGGAATATAAGGGCTATGAGGTCAATTATGTCTCCAATTTTACCGACGTGGATGACAAGATTATCAGAAAAGCCAACGAGGAGGGTGTGGACCCCTCCGTCATCAGCGAGCGCTATATCGCCGAGTGCAAAAAAGACATGGCGGCGATGAATATCAAGCCCGCTACCACGCATCCGAAGGCGACCGAGGAAATCGACGGGATGCTGGACATGATCGAAACCCTGATTGAGAAGGGCTATGCCTATAAGGCGGAGGACGGCACCGTGTATTTCCGCACCAGATCTTTTAAAGATTACGGTAAGCTCTCCCATAAAAACCTGGACGACCTCCAGGGCGGAATGCGTTCTCTCCTGGTCTCCGGTGAGGAGCAGAAGGAGGATCCGCTGGATTTCGTGCTGTGGAAGCCCAAAAAGGAAGGCGAGCCCTACTGGGAGTCTCCCTGGTGCGAGGGACGTCCCGGCTGGCACATCGAGTGCTCCGTGATGAGCAAGCGTTACCTTGGAGAGCAGATCGACATTCACGCGGGCGGCGAGGACCTGATTTTCCCGCACCATGAAAATGAGATCGCTCAGTCCGAGGCGTGCAACGGCAAAGAGTTCGCGCACTACTGGATGCACAACGGCTTTTTAAATATTGACAATAAGAAAATGAGCAAATCCGAGGGCAATTTCTTCACAGTGCGTGAAGTCGGGGAGCAGTATGACCTGCAGGTCCTGCGCTTTTTCATGCTTTCCGCACACTACAGGAGCCCGCTGAATTTTTCGAGGGAGCTGATGGAGGCGGCCAAAAACGGCCTGGACCGCATCTGCACCTGTGCGCAGAATCTGAAGTATCTGTCTGAACAGAATAAGCAAAAAGAGCTGACCGAAGAGGAAAAAGAAAATCTGGAAAAATCGCAGGCCTATGTCCGCAAATTTGAGGATTCCATGGACGACGACTGCAATACCGCCGACGCGCTGTCTGCCATTTTTGAACTGGTCAAATTTGCCAACAGCACGGTCAGTGAGAGCGTGTCCAGCGCTTACGCGAAAGGACTGCTTGACACCCTGCAGACTCTGACCGATGTCTGCGGCCTGATTGTTTTAAAAGAGGAAGAGCTGCTGGATTCGGATATCGAGTTAAAAATCGCTGAGCGCCAGGCAGCCCGCAAGGCGAAAGAGTTTGCGAAAGCGGACGCGATCCGCAAGGAGCTCGCTGACCAGGGCATTATTCTGGAGGATACCAGAGAGGGCGTAAAATGGAGAAGGGCTTAGATGTTCCAATCATTGCGGACGCAGCAAAGAAGCGCCTGGACTTTGAGACCATAGCCGCCGCTTTTGATATGCCTTGTCCGGACGCCAACAGTTATTCATCATTGGCACTGGCTTACATAGGAGACTGCATCTATGACCTCGTGATCCGTTCCCTTGTGGTCGGGAAAAACCACACCAGCGTCAACGACCTGCACCATAAGACCATTCATTATGTGAAGGCTGAGAGCCAGGCGCATGTGGCGGACGCCCTGAAAGAATATCTGACGCCTGAGGAGGCGGATGTTTACCGGCGCGCACGCAATGCCAAATCCAACACGAAGGCCAAAAACGCTTCCATTGTGGCCTACCGCAAGGCTACCGGCTTAGAAGCGCTGATCGGTTATTTATATATCAGAAATCAGAATGACAGAATCCTGGAGTTGATCACCTTAGGTCTTTCCAGAACGGAAACGGAGATTTAGAAGATGGGATATCAGGAATTTACCATAGAGGGCAGAAACCCTGTAACGGAAGCCTTCCGCAGCGGAAAGCCCATAGACAGACTCTACATTCTCGACGGCTGCCAGGACGGTCCCGTTTCCACCATCAAACGCGAGGCCAGAAAGCATGACGTCCAGATCAAATATGTGACGAAGGAACGCCTGGACCAGCTTTCTGAAACCGGTAAGCACCAGGGGGTCATCGCGGTCGCGGCGGCCTATGAGTACGCGCAGCTGGAGGACATTTTTGCGCTGGCGAAGAAAAGAAAGGAAGATCCTTTTGTCATCCTGCTGGATAATATCGAGGATCCTCATAATCTGGGCGCGATTTTGCGTACCGCGAACCTGGCAGGAGCCCATGGCGTCATTATCCCCAAAAACAGGGCGGTGGGTCTGACCGCAGCGGTGGCGCGCACCTCTGCGGGCGCCATCAACTATACGCCGGTCGTGAAGGTGACCAACCTCACGCAGACCATGGAGGAGCTGAAAAAGAAGGGCCTCTGGTTTGTCTGCGCGGACATGGACGGCACGGTGATGTATGACTGTAACCTGACCGGCCCCATCGGCCTGGTCATCGGAAATGAAGGGGAGGGCGTGGGACGCCTGGTAAAGGAGCACTGTGACATGACGGCATCCATCCCCATGAAGGGGGATATCGATTCACTCAACGCCTCCGTGGCCGCGGGCGTGCTTTCTTATGAGATCGTGCGCCAGAGACTTCAGGGAAAATAATATGTGGGAAAACTTTAAGGCACTGTCGGACGAAGTCCTGATTGAGCAGTACAGGGCGGGCGACGAACAGGTAGCCGACTATCTGATGAACAAATATAAAAATATGGTGAGAAGCCAGGCCAGAAATCTGTACATGCCCGGAGCGGACACGGAAGATCTGCTGCAGGAGGGCATGATCGGGCTGTTCAAGGCCATCCGGGATTATAAACCGGGAGAGGGCACCGTATTTTTTACCTTCGCATATTTATGTGTTTCCCGTCAGATGCTGACTGCCGTAAGGGCGTCCGGCAGGGAAAAGCATGAACCGCTGAATCATTATATTTCACTGGCTTCGCCGCAGGAGACAGCGGCATACTCGGACGGAAGCGATCCGGTGAAGGAGAGAGAGGCCAGAGAGAATCCCGAACAGCTTTTACTGGAGCGGGAGAGCATGGAACAGCTCGAAAAAGTGTTGAATGAACAGCTGAGCAGTCTGGAAAGAAGAGTGCTGGATCTTTACATGTCCGGCATGTCTTTTAAAGAGATTGCCGATAAGCTGGGGAGGGGAGAGAAATCTGTTGACAACGCGCTTCGGCGGGTGCGCACCAAGCTGCGCGTCGTCTTAAAGCGCCCCCAGGGAAAGGAAACCGTATGAATTACAGCAGGAAAGGCATGAAAAACACGCAGAAGGTGCTCAACTCGAAGACGCCGAAAATCAGGCACAGGGTTTTTATTATGCTGGCCCGTGCGGTCTGCGTCTGTGTCTTGGGCGCGGTGATTATCCTGGCTGCGGCTGCGATCGGTATCTTTGACGCCTGTATCGATACGGCTCCGGATGTGAGTGCATCGGATATTGTAGCTACCGGTCAGTCAAGCTTTGTGTATGACAGCGAGGGCAACCAGATCGCCAAGCTGGTGGCCAGCAATTCCAACCGGATTTCCGTTACCATAGACGAGGTTCCGGAGGATTTGCAGCACGCCTTTGTAGCGATCGAGGACAGCCGGTTTTACGAGCATAACGGGATCGACATCATTGGCATTATCCGTGCTGTAGTCAGCGGCGTCAGAGCCGGCTTTAATTTTTCATCCGGCGCCAGCACTATCACGCAGCAGCTGATCAAAAACACGGTCTTTGAGGACTTTGTCAATGAATCGACGCTGGAGAGTATCACGCGAAAGATTCAGGAGTGGTATCTGGCCATTCAGTTAAGCAATGAGCTTTCCAAGGATGAGGTGTTGATTCGTTATCTGAATACAATCAACTTAGGACAGAACTGTCTGGGTGTGCAGGCTGCGTCGCTTCGTTATTTTAATAAGGATGTATCGGAGCTGACACTGTCCGAATGTGCGGTCATCGCGGCCATCACCAAAAGCCCGGAGGGATATAATCCCATTAAGAATCCGGAAGCAAACGCGGAACGGCGCGAGGAAGTTTTAGAGGCCATGCTGGATGAGGGCTATATTACACAGGCGGAGTATGACGAGGCCATGGCAGACGATCCCTACACCCGGATTCAGGAGGTCAACGAGCTCTATACCTCAGAGGATGATGTGACTTCTTATTTCGTGGACGCGGTGACAGACCAGGTATATGATGATCTGGTAGCTGCGGGATACACGGAGACAGAGGCGTATAACCTGCTCTACAGCGGCGGTATCACGATCAATTCCACGCTGGTCCAGGATATTCAGGATATCGTGGATGAGGTGGTCAATGATGAGAGTAATTACCCCAATACGTATTATGAACTGGAATACGCGCTCAGTGTGACCAGAGCCAACGGCGATGTGGAGCATTTCAGTACGGAAATGATGCAGAGCTATTTAAAGGAAATCGGTTACAGTGAAAACGGATACAGTACCTCTTCCCCCATGCTTTTTGCGAGTGAGGAGGCAGCCGATGAAGCGATCGCCGTCTATCAGGCATCTGTGCTGGAGGAAGGGGATGAGATTCTGGCAGAGAGCATCACACTGACATTAGAGCCACAGACCTCCGTCTGCATCATCGACCAGAGTACGGGCTATGTGGTGGCCTTAAGCGGCGGCCGCGGGGAAAAGACAGTCAGCAAGGCGTTTAACCGGGCTACCGACGCGACGCGCCAGCCGGGCTCCTGTTTTAAGGTACTGTCGGCCTACGCACCGGCGCTGGACAATGGTTATACCCTCGCGGATACGATCATGGATTCTGCCTTTGCCTACACGAACGCGGGCAATGACGAGGACAATCGTCTGGTCAGCAACTGGTGGTCGACGGGCTATAAAGGTCTGCTCAGTCTGCGCTATGGTATCTATTATTCTGCGAATGTCGTGACGGTAAAGCTTCTGACGATGATTACGCCGCGTCTGGGCATGGATTACCTGTTGAATTTTGGTTTCACGACACTGCTTTCAGAGACGGATGAGAACGGTAATACGGACGTGACGCAGGCACTGTGCCTGGGCGGCATTACAAACGGTGTGACCAATCTGGAGCTGACCGCTGCCTATGCGTCGATCGCCAACGGCGGTATATACAATGAACCGACTCTGTATACTACGGTTCTGGACAGCAACGGTAATGTGATTCTGGACAGAACCAGCAGTGAAACGAGACAGACAGTAAAGGAAACCACGGCCTGGCTTCTGATTGACGCCATGAGAGACTGTGCTTCCTCCATCGGTACCGGTGCCAGAGCTGCTTTCTCCGGACAGGATGTAGCGGTTAAAACCGGTACGACTTCGGACAATCTGGACGTATGGGTTTCCGGTTTCACCGGATATTATACCTGCAGCATCTGGCTTGGTTATGACAATAATAACAAGAGCGGCGGTTTAAGCTCCTCGGAGACGAAGGTGCATCTGAATATGTGGAATCAGATTATGTCACAGATTCATGAGAACCTGGAGTATAAGGAGATCATGGAGCAGCCGGAGGATATTGTGCAGGTGAAGGTCTGCAGCAAGTCCGGGAAGCTGCCCATTGAGGGTATCTGCGATGGCTGTGTTACAACAGAATATTTTGCCGCAGGCACAGAACCTACGGAGTATTGCGACGTGCACTGGGTAGGCTGGATCTGCAATGAGGACGGTCTGCCGGCAACCGATTACTGCCCGAGTGCGACCTACGGTATCTGTGAGGTTCTGCCGCTGCAGGATGCATCCCTCTGGGAAGGCCTGGAGGCAGCCGGCAGCTCGATCGGCGGTGAGGTTACCTACTGTCATCACACCTATGAATATATGCTGGCAACATACGGCTCTGCTGAAGTTGTGGATCATGCAGCAGCCGCCGCGGCCGCTGCGGCTGCTGCCGCAGAGCAGACACAGACGGACAGCGGCGGAGAATAAGAGCAAAACAGCGGCGAAAAATCGAAGTTGAGAAATTTGAAAAAATATTTGACAAATAAAAACCTCCGTGATATTATATGACGGTAGCGCTGCTGTGGCTCAGTCGGTAGAGCGTCACATTGGTAATGTGGAGGTCACGAGTTCGATTCTCGTCAGCAGCTTGATAAAGCTGAGACAGCGCAAAATGGGGAAAGACTTTGTTGAATGCTTGCATTCATAAGAAGGATTTCCCCATTTTGTGTTTGGCGAGGCCAAACAACCTGAGAATGCCTCCGGCATTCTCAGGTCTGTCTCAGAACGGACATCTGTCAGTCGCAGGGATTTGGAGTTTGCATCTGCTTCGATAATCAACAATGCAATCAACCACCAAAAAAGGAAGGAGCAGCCTTCTACAAATGACGTCAAGTATGTAAATAAGAGCACAGTCTGAGAGATCTTGGACTGTGTTTTTATTTATGTACATGATGTTTTTTATCTGTTTTTACTGCAGTTTCTATTAATCTTCTTACTTTATTCACTTGTATTGAAAAATTTAATCACAATAATCCTCCTTATGGGCTAAGGCCAGTTAGCAGGAAACATCCGGCATACTTTTTCCAGTCTCCCATTTTGATACAGCTCTATTAGAGATATTCAACTTCTCCGCAAGCTGCATTATCTACCGTGTCGCAGGAATCTTTTTGTGATGTTGCGATTCATGAACGGTGACAGATTTCTTTACGATTAAAATTTTTCGGCTTTTGTGGAGCAAGTGCGGGGCAAAAGTGCTGTCCCCGCACTTGCTCCATCATTTTTGCGGCATTTTGTCGCCCGGCGATATTCAATTTGGTGCATAATCGCGCAGGTTTCGCATTGATTTTTCCCTTAGTATCTGTTACAATATGAGTTAGCCAAGGCTAACAACTAATAAAGGGGAGAAAATGGCATGAACAAACACGAGGAAATCAAATCCGCATACCAAGCATTGGGCAAAGAAGCAACTCTCTATGATGGCATGATCACCTGTTCTACCCTGCTGGGCAAA
>JAJPXG010000130.1:10898-13659 GCA_021205565.1 Lachnospiraceae bacterium
GTGACAGATTTCTTTACGATTAAAATTTTTCGGCTTTTGTGGAGCGAGTGCGGGGCGGATGTGCTGCCTCTGCATTTGCTCTATCATTTTTGCGATTATCTTTGCCCAGTGATATTTAATTTGGTGCGTAATCGTTCAAGTTTCGCATTGATTTCTCCCCTGGTATCTGTTACAATATGAGTTAGCCAACGTTAACTGCTGGTGGAGGGAGAGAACGATATGAGTAAACACGTGGAATTTAAATCCGCATACCAAGCATCATCATGGGCAAGGAATGTGTCCGGTGAATCGAACAGGCGTGGATTATTCCGAGATCAGCGTGGAGAAAAGCAAAAAGGTCAACGCAAAGGCGATCAGGGCGGGACGCTGCAACATTCAGCGCGAGGATGTGCGGGAGCTATCCTTTGCCGACGGCACGTTTGACTTGGCGACCGCCTTTGAAACTGTTTACTTCTGGCCTGGGCTGCCAGAGTCCTTTGCCCAGGTGTACCGTGTTTTGCGGGATGGCGGCAGGTTCTTCATCTGCAATGAGTCCGACGGCGACAACCCTGCGGATACAAAGTGGGAACAGATGATTCAGGGAATGAAGATCTACAAGGAAAATGAAATGGTCGCTTCTCTGAAGCAGGCAGGCTTCTCTAACGTCACCACACACAGAAATCAGGAGAAGCATTCGATCTGCTTTATTGCGGAGAAATAAAACAGGCAATTATAGAAATTGCCGCGAAGAACGGCAGAAGGAAGGAGCATCAGCATGAAATACACAGGGCAATACTGGATCATGATCGCTCCCTTTATGAAAAGACTGTTGGCGAAAAAGTTTGGGCGAAAGGCTGCAAAAGAATACATAAAGAAAGCTAAGCCCATCTACCGGCAAATGCTGGCCCAAGTGGAGGACATCGGCGCGAAAAATCCTATGGCGCACAATGTCTATATGTCCTTTGCATTCATGGCCATCTGGAAAGCAGCTGACGGAGCTATTACGCCGGACGATATGCGGGGCATGACGAGGGAACTGTTGGAAATGAAAATCGTCCGAACGGTCATGGGCGGCGGCCTGAATGTCAACAAGCCAGGAGATATGGACAGGCTGAACGAGAAATTCCATAAATGCGCAGCGTGGGTGGAAGAATATCCGGAGTACCGAGATAGAACCTGGGATTTCCATTTTGACGACACGCTTCACAAGTCCGGCATATACTATCATTTCACGAGATGTCCGTTAAATGATTATGCACGAGCCTACGGTTATCTGGACATCCTGCCGGTGATGTGCGAGCTGGATCACCTGCTGGCAGGGCTGTACCACGCCAGGCTCTATCGCGAGCAAACGCTGGCAAGTGGCGGGACTATTTGCGACTACTGGTTTGTGGGCGATCAGGAGCGAAATCATTCTGCGGAAGGAAAGACGTCATGAATAAACGGATATGGGACATCTACGCCCCGATTTATGAAAAGGCCATGCGGGGTGACCGGAGGGCATACGGCCTGATGTACGAGCGCATTCCTCAGGTCATTCAGGGCACGGACGTGCTGGAGGTCGCCACAGGCCCCGGCCTGCTGGCAAAGCACGTCGCCCATGCCGCACATAAAATGATCGCAACAGACTACTCTGATGGGATGATAAGGGAGGCAAAGAAAGGCAGTTATCCTGACAATCTCACCTTTGCCGTGGCGGATGCAGAACATCTTCCCTATGGAGACGATTCCTTTGACGCGGTCATTATCGCCAACGCTTTGCACATTGTTCCGAACCCAGAGAAAGCGCTGCGGGAAATAGACAGGGTTTTGAAGGATGACGGGCTGCTAATCGCACCGAATTTTGTGAACCATCAAAAAGGAGCCGTCAGCGCCATATGGTCGAAAATCATCCGTATCGCAGGCGTCAAATTGGAACACCAGTGGAGCACGGCGGAATACCGGGCATTTCTGGAAGCCAACGGCTGGAAAGTGGTGATGCTGGAGGAAATGTCCGCCCGGATCACGCTGGCCTATGCGGAGTGTATGAAGCAGAGAGGGATGGAAAAAAACGATTCGCATCCCTAAGCGCAGCTGGAGCGCCCATGCATTTTCTAAAGTAATCTTGCACGGCAATTAGCCGAGACAAACGTCGTTCACGGTTTTCCATATTGTTGCACTTGGCGTCATCTTTATTGTTGCCCTGATTGCATTGGTTGCCTTTATCGGCTGGATGGAATGGATACGCAGGCAGTATGCTTTTGGCGGCGGAGGAATGATGGAGAAGGGCCATCAGACACTGCTTTCCCTTTTGGACTATGACGGAAACGGAACGCTGCTGGAGGTTGGCTGCGGTTCCGGCCCCTTAAGCATTCGCGCCGCCCTGACATGGCCACAGACAAAGGTGGTCGGAATCGACGACTGGGGTGCTATGTGGGATTACAGCAAAGCTCTGTGCGAGAAAAATGCCGCATCTGAGAGTGTCGCCTCCCAGTGTACCTTCCAAAAAGGGGATGCCAATAAGCTGGATTTTGCGGATGAGACCTTCGATGCCGTCATAAGCAACTATGTGTATCACAACATCATGGGTTCCGATAAGCAGAAATTGCTTCTGGAGAGCCTTCGGGTTTTGAAAAAGGGCGGCGTGTTCGCTATCAACGATGCCATGAAGCCGAAAACATACGGCGATATGGAGGCATTTGCACAGAAGCTGCAGGACATGGGATATCAAGATGTGCGGCTGGTGAATATGTCGGAGCTTGTGTTCGGCTCGGAACGTCGTGCCAATATGATGATGCTGGGG
>JAJPXG010000084.1:0-4012 GCA_021205565.1 Lachnospiraceae bacterium
TAATAATACGGTGTCTCATCACCGGCAGGTATCCGTAAAATAACAAAATCCTTTCCATCTTCCTGATGTATTTCTAAAACCACCTGAGGGATAGGATCCAATCGCCTCTTGACTATTTCGCTAATCTTTTCAGCAATGAGCTTTGCGTTTTCAAGACCAATCAGCTGTGCATCATCAGAAACTCCGAAAATAATCGCTCCCCCAATTCCATTGGAAAAAGCGCTGACACTTTTCAGCCAACTCTTAGGGCGCTTTTCCTCCAGCGCCACCTTTTTTTCATATTCCGTTGTCTCTCCGATTAACTCTTTAATATTCAAGGACAGCTCCTCCTTTTTCCATCATACCACATCAGAAATAACTGATAAAACAAATTTACCAAAAATCTTTATTACGAATGAAAGTCACCTGTGTTGTGAAATCCGTGTAGTGTTATTTCTCCCCTGTTTCCCTATCTAATCCACAAAATATAGATCAAATAGCACTATTCATTACTAAATACGCCCATTTGGAAAGCAGTCTCTTAGTAGGACACAAAATACTCGACTGCATTCTCAGGGAAAAATTCCTTGAATTCCTCGTACAGCTGTGCCGCAAGGGTTTTATTTGCCTTAGCATGCGTAAGAAGCTGCCGGTGGCAGGTTCTGTAGCTGTGCGCAATGACCAAAGTCGGCTTTTGGAGAGCCTCAATGACATTCACCATCGTAAAGGTCTTGCCGGAGCCCGTCACGCCCAGCAAAGTCTCGAATTGATTGCCTTTTTTAAAGCCCTCGACCAGTTCGGCGATGGCCTGGGGCTGGTCGCCCCTGACCTGTTCGCAGGTTCTTTCTTTAGAGAGCTTCCCGGCACAGTCCGGGACTGTCTCTGGTTTTATCTTATCATAGTGCGAAAACATCCGCAAGATACCTCATCTATCTGACAACTTAACTTTATCCTGCTTTGCAAACCGTGACGCTTCTGTTTTGCCGCAGCCATTCACACAGGCGCACCCGGTTCTGCCTGCTTAGCGGCCGCCTTCTGCTTCATATTGCTGCAGGAAAGCTTATTGACCTGGGTTTTCTTCGTATCCAGCGAGGGGTGGACATAGCGCTGCATTGTAATTTCCACATCCGAATGTCCCATGATTTCACTCAGCGACTTCACATCCACCCCGCTCTCAATGCACCGCGTCGCAAACGTGTGCCTAAGCGCGTGCCAGGTGTACTCCCTGACCCCCGCGCGTTTTAAAAGACGCTTAAAGCGATCCAGCCCCGCCCTCGGCTCCATGAAATGCTCCGTCCCCGTCATCACATACCATGCGCCGGGCTTTTGCCTCGCTTCCAGATAAGCTAAAACGGCCTCCGGCAGCGGAATCGTGCGCAGCGAACAGTCAGTCTTCGGACTGGATATCATCAGCCTCGTCCCCGCGGGTGCCCCGCCGGACACATCCGCGATGCGGTTTACGGTTTTCAGAATCTGCACCGTCCCGATTGCAAAATCAATATCCTTCCACTGCAATGTGCAAACCTCCCCGATGCGTAAGCCCCCGTAAAGCGAGAGCCAGACTCCGAGGCAGAAGGAAGTATCCTCCTTCAACAGCTGCTCCTCTAAAAGCTGCTGTTCCTGCATTGTCAGAACTCCGGTCGGCTTCTGCCTCACCGAAATCGCCGGGCAGACAGGCATACGTTCCAGCATATCATTCTGACTCGCCCAGGAAAGAATCTGCCGTACAATCACCTTAATATCCGCGACCGTCTTGTCCTTCAGCGGCTGCCCGTTTCTCACACGCCCGTCCGTTTTTCTCTTGAGCAGAAATGCGGATAAGCGCTGCGTCGTCACCTCCTGAAGCGGCACCTCCCCTAAATCAGGCAAAATCTGATTATTTACCATAATAGTGTAATACGCAAAGGTCGATTCCTTCACCGTCGCCTTCTTGGCTGCCAGCCACCCTTCCGCAGCCTCGCGAAAAAGAATCTGCGCATTTTCAGAGAAGGCTTCCCGCGCGCCATTACCTGCTGCCGGAGTGGAAGGCTCCGCTTCTTTTTTCGTCTCATTCGCCAGAACATCATTGCGTTCACGCGTAAGATCATACTCCCTCTTCAACCGCTTTGCTTCCTGATAGGTCTTTCCGTAAAGAAATTTATAATTCGTCCTGCCGTTCACTGGGCTTCCCTGTACCACACGCGCCTCCCAGCGCCCATCCGCGCGCTGGCGGATATTTTCTCCCCGTCTTCCCATGCCATTTTGTCCTTTTTCATGATATCCGGCTTTTTATTCAACCATTCACGATCCTCCACATTACATGCGCAGTCTCGCTTGCACTCATGATATAATAAGCGTAAGCGAGAAGGGCATGTTCACATGTCCGGCGAGCGGCGAATTGGATCATGAGCGTCCTTTGCTCATGATATTCCGGTTGGTTATGACAGGCAAAGCAAAACAGGGGCGCTAATACAAAGGAAGCAGGCAGCGCCCGCTGTTATAGATGACCCGCAGGACACGCTCCAGCCAGTCCGGAAAAGAGGAACGCACAGTGTCCAGCACCGTCCGCCCGGACGACAAAATATCTTTTCCGGTGTAAAGAACGCTCCGGCTGGCCCTGCGCAGGCTCTCCTCCATGAGCGACAGGTTAAAATTCAGCCAGTTAAGCCAGCGCAGCATAGTCTGCAGGCAGGGATAGTCCTCCGAATCAGCGTCAGTCGGTTTGATCACCCCGTCCAGAACGCCGGAGATGGTTTCCGCGTCATAATGCTTATGGGGCACAAGACAGTCCGGCAGTTCATTATGATACGTCCGACAGCCTTTGCAGCGCAGCCGGCGAATGATGAGGCGCTCCTTTACCCCTCCCTCCCGTCTGCGAATCCGCTTTCTTAAATCCCTGTAGCGCAGCTCGCAGCCGCAGTTCGGACAGCAAGGCAAAAAGCCGCAATTCACCACCTGAAAGGCGTGAAACTGCGGCTTATAGCAAAGCGTATATTCTGAAATAATCACCAAGGCTTTAAAAATACATCTGAGAGCATCCTTTTATTCTTTCATACAAAAACAAGAGGCAGTGCGCATAGACACTGCCCCCAAAACCGGCTTTGTCCGGTTGCTGTTATTTTATTTACGCAGTCTTCTTTCTCTTACCGGAAACTGCCAGGAGGATCATGACTGCCGCGGCTCCAATCATCAGAACCACGTAAAGCGCGATGTTCGCGGTATCGCCGGTCTGCGCGGAAGTGGTGGTGTCAGGATCGTCTGGGGTTTCCGATTCAGTCGTCTCCGGCTCATCGGGTTCATCGGATTCGTCAGGCTCATCCGGCTCATTTTCATCGCCAACATTATGAATGGTGATAGTGTCGTCAGAGGTGGTATACTCGGCAGTATAACCGCTGACCGCCACTTCCTTTACGTCCCAGGAATGGTCGCCGTAGGGATCCAGGCCGGTCCAAGTATAGGTCCATCCGGTACCCTCTTTTAGCGTCACCGTTTCAATCACTTCATCCCCATCCAAAAGCTGCACTTCAATGCTGTCCGGGCGGGACTGATCGTTATCTGTCCAGGTTTTATTGACTGTGATGGAGGTGTAGGGAACCGGGGCGTAGGTGTTCACAAATACCAGCTTATCGCACTTATCGCCCTCATCACTGCCCTCATGCACTGCCACCACAGTTCCGATGCTGCCGTCATCCGCATTGATCACGGACACCGTGACATAATAGACTGTGGTATCATAATTGCCGCGGTCATGGCAGGCGCTGTTGTCGCCCGTCAGGGCGGTGGCGTCCTGCGTAACGGTATACTGGTAAACGCCAACCTTCTCATAGTCAATGGTGTAGGAAGCGCTGCCTGCACCCGTGATGGTTACGGTCGTCTCCGCGGGCAGAGGTGCGTCTGCTGTCACCGCCTCCAGCGTAAAGGTATAGGTTTCTTCCGGAATATCCGCCTCCAGCGTCCCCTCTTCGCCTTCTACTGTCACACTGACCGGGATGGTCGCGGTAGCCACCGTCGCGGCGTGTGCCGTCACGGGAAGCAATGCCACGCACATCAGCGC
>JAJPXG010000084.1:4022-13374 GCA_021205565.1 Lachnospiraceae bacterium
ATTCTGCGAATATGCTTTTTCATGTATTGAACCCTCCTGTTACTTCTTTTTGCGTTTCTATATTTATTGATAGTATCTCAAAGAGTCTTTTTCTTTTTGATACATATTTTCCTGATTTATAAAATGAGGCGACCATTAATGTACTAGCCTTGTGCCTGCACTCCTGCGAGCCTGATTCACTGCGCGTACGGTACCATCCTCGTCAGCACCACAGTCCTCGCGTCCGTAAACTCCGAGGAGCAGGTTGACAAAGCCAGCACCTGCGGGTTAGAGTCGCCGCGAAGCGCGGCAATGGTATCCTCATGCAGATACGCTGCATTGGCCTCCGCAAATTTCAGAAGCCCCTCTATATCATTCGCCCACTGGCCCGGGCTGAAAATCGCGTCCTCAGACGACGCCACCAGCAGGACGGCAAAAATTTCCAGGTTATAACTGCGATCCGGCAAAATCAACGTGCCGGTTGTGTTCTCGTTGAAGAAGTCTTCGTCTTCATATAAATCCAGGTCGCCGAACATCTTATGGTTTGCCATATGATGTCCGTATATCAGACAATAAGCGTCTTTAAAATCCGTCGTGTTCGCCGGGTCCAGGAAAATGCTCCCGGCCAGGGCAAAGTTGCCGTACACATCGGTATTGATGTAGCTTAAAATATTTTCCCCCTGCAGAATGGGGTAATCAATGTTCGTGTTATCCAACGTGATCCAGCCGCAGACATCCTCATTGATTGCGAGCAGCTCATCAAAGGAAGCGCCGCCCTCTTCACTGTCCTCACTGACCACCGGCTTGATTTTCAATAAATCCGCCTGCACATTGTCGGCCGCCGCGTACACCTGGTTATTATCCCAGAGTGCGTACACCGCGTACACACCGAACACGAGCAGCACCAGCGTGACGCCAAGCGTCATCAGGGAGTCCAATAGTTTTAAAATTCTTCCTGCCATATCTGCTCCCTTTAAAAGAGTGAGGGCGGACGGAACGCCGCCCTCACCTTTGTAAACTTAAAATTATTTATAAATCTGTTACGGCTCTCTCTTCGCCGCCTTGATATGATCTGCGCCTGCGAAATGAATGCTCGGCTGATCAGAGCCTATGATGCCTTCAATTAAAATCTGTCGTTCAGACGTCTTCTGGAAATCATAACCACAACGCCGGCTGCAACGACGATGAGCATCAGGATGTAGGGAAGACTGTCGAGGGAGATACCGGTATCGACGGTCTGATCCTTGTCATTTGTAACAGTAGTTGTGATGTCACTTCCTGACATTGTTCCACTCTCATTGCTATAGGTAGTTTTATATCCATCATTACTGTAATCGGACTCTGTCACGGTATAGGAAATTCCACTGGGAATATTGGTAAAGGTAGCACTCGCCCCACTCTTCAGAGTAAAGGTATAGCTATAAACTCCATCTGCTTCAGTGCAAGTTATTGTTGTACTGGAAGAATCTGTAGCTGTGATGTTATTTACCCATGTAGTTGCTTCATCCTTATTCTCAAAAGTCACAGTGAAGGAAAATTCCTTAGTGGTATCTCCCAAATTACCGGTAACCTGCTTGGTCACGGTCAGAGTGTTAGCGGTGTAAGTGTTGGTGAATGTAGCGTTTGCTTGCTTAGCACCATCTTTAGTGATAGCCACAGCCTTCTGCAGGACTCCATTATCGTCAAAATATGCAGTCACCTTGAGAGTATAGACTGTCTCATCATACTCCACACCAGCAGTATTTCCAGCAGTTTCTTTGATAGTATAAGTATAAATACCGATTGCAGTGATATTGCTTAAATCAAGAGTTGCACTTCCACTGCCCTTGATGGTATCCACAGTTACTGTAGGCTGAGTAGTTACACCAGACGCAGTATTGCTCATTCCGGTCGCGGTCACTGTGAATGAATAAGTCTCGCTGGGCGCATTCTCGCCAGACACAACTTTAACAACCGTGGGACTGGAGGTAACCGCAGCCTCCTCTTCCTCTTCGCTCTCTTCTTCCGTTGTCTCCTCTGTTGTAGAATCCGGATCAGTGTCGCTGCTTGCAAACGCAGTCACGCTCAGGCTCAGCATCATGACCATTGCCAGCATCAGTGCCAATAACTTTTTCTTCATTTTAATTCTCCTCCTAAAATAGTTTTCTTTTATTGATGTGATACTTCTGTAGCAAAAGCCGAAAACAACTGCCCTCGCAAAACTACCTTCTCTTACCGGACATTCTATTCTGACATTTGGTACTATGTAACACATGTAAACCCCTCGAAGAAAATAAAGGGTGATTACCATATTGATGGGAGCGACTGCTCCGCTGCGGTTTTAAGGACTTTTCCTTGTCACATTTCTTATCATTCATCCGCCTGAACAGTTATTTCAGATTTGATCACGCAGGTTGTCAAATCTGAGCTTCCCTGGCAGGCAACCATTTCATAAAGAAATGAAATAACCTCAGATGCTGCGTCGCCGCAGGATTGTGATCACTTTGCCTTCCACATTCTTAAGCGAAATCGCGCCGTAGTCGCGGCTGTCCGTGCCGTTCGTGCGGTAATCGCAGAGAATAAACACACAATTCTCCGGCACAGTGAAAGGATATGTAATCCCGTCCCTGGCATAGGTGGAGAAAAGGATTTCCCCGGTCTGCGCCGTACCGTTAACTAGTAGCGTTCCGCTGTCACTCATCGTAACTACATCCCCTGCTTTAGCAACCACCCGGCCGATTTTCTGCTCCCCGTCCACTTCGTAGACCACTACATCGCTCTTACTGTAGCTGCTCTGCAGCCGGTAGGCGATCACCAGGTCTCCCGCCTCGAGTGTCGGGAACATACTTTCATCCGGCATTTGCGTGATTAAAAGGAACTGCGTCAACAATAGCCATCCAACAATCACGATCATCAGTGCCCGAAATGCCAGGCTGATGTAGCCTTTGCGAACCTCCACGCCAATGCGGCGTTTGCGAATGATCTGTGCCGCGGTTAAAGGTTCGACGTTTTTAGAGAGTTTGGCAGACTTTGTTGCTCTTGCGGACTTGCCAGGGTTTCCTGCTCTTGAAGACTTACGGAAAGTGTCTTTCTTACTCTGGCGATCTTCCACCTGCTGTGCTTTTCTGACTGGCTGATTCCTTTCAGATAAATATTTCTGATTACCTGGCCCCGACTGCTCTGCCTGAACGTCCTGTTGCCAGTCATCTCCTGTCCTGAATTTGCTGGCCTCCTGATTTGTCGGCAGTTGGTTAGTTAATGCATCATCATATCTAGCCATCACGCCGCCCTTCGCCACCTGACTGCTGCACCCGCGCCGCCAGCTTGTCATATTCAGCCTTCAACGCTTTCAGCGTCCTGCGGTACTTCGCAACCTTCTCAGAAGCCTCCGCGGCATACTCCTCCAGCTGCAGGTCATACCGCACCCGCTCCGCAATCAGCGCCGCCTCATACAGGGCATTCAGCTCGTCCAGCTTTTTCCAGACATCCGCCTCATCAACCCCGCCGACCAGCGTCCGCTTGAACTTCACCGACTTCAGCCACTCCAGCATCTTTTCATGCTCCGCATTCTGCGGCTCCATTTCAGCAATCCCCTCCGGGAGACTTGCCGCCTCCCGCCCGGACTGCCGCTTTATCTGGCGATCCTTTTGTCCATCTTTTTTTGCCATATATTCAATTCTCTAATTACAGAAGCCTTCTGCGTCTGTGGAACAATACTGCGCCGCCGAGGGCCATTACTCCGGACAGCATGAGGATGTACGGGGCGGAGTCGAGGTTGAAGCCGGTGTCGGGTTCTGCATTTTTATAGTTGGTGACTGTAATAACAAGAGTTCCATCGTCTGTCAGAGTAACTGTATAGACCCCATTGCTTTCTGAAACATAACTGTCTCCAGCGCTATAAGACACTGTTGTTTCATAATCACTTCCATTTGTTTCAGTCAATGTTACTTGTGTTCCCACAATCAAACCAGAAAACGTATTGCTTTGTCCACTGCTTAGCTCTAATGTGTATTCATTTCCTTCACTATCTGTCAAAATGAAACTAAATGTCTTTGTTGTGTCACCCATGTTTCCGGTAACTTCTTTTTTAACTGTAATTGAAGTTGTCTTCAATGTATTCGTGATTGTATACCCTTCTGAAGCACTACCCGTCACAGTTGATGTATAGCTTGTCAGGTCTTCCTCCTCAATGGTATACGCTATCTCATTTCCATCATCGTCCGTTTTATCCAATCCCTCGAAACTTGACGACCAATCATTACCATCATCTAATGTCACTGTTTGTCCCGTTGACACGCCATTAGCATAAAGTGTCACAGTGATGCTTGACGGTCGTTCCGAGTAATTATTATCATTCCATACTTTTTCTACAGAGATATCAATTGTTTCAATTTCTTCATCAGCAGTGTTTGTTATGGTCAGGTTCTGTGATGACGTTACCGTTTCACTTATAATATCAGAGGCTTCGATTACCATATCAAAACCGCGTTGATCGCCTGATCCCCCGCACTTATTATTACTTTCAGTCATTTCGACCCAATAGGTATAACTAATATTTGAGTCCTGGGCTATTATTTTTCCAGAGCTATCAGTCACTACATAGCTATACACCAGTACCACTTTTACCCAGTATCCTTTTTCAGAATCAAGGTAATTGTTCCAATAGCTAAGATTATTATTATTGTGTCCATAAGTGCTTTGATATTCTGTACCACCACCATTTTCATCAGATGCCGTTCCGCTGTTCATCCCAACAGTATATAATAATTTACCATCTTTTGAATCATAAATCTCTACAGATGTCAGGGATGTCACTGTGAGAGTCCCGGTATATGTCGTTTCCGAAGAGTCGTCATCATCGGAATCATCAGTGTCTACTGTGAAGCTGCTTGCACTTGTCATCTCATAGCCATCAACATTATCTTCCGAAACTGTATATATGCCATCCGTCAGTGACAAATCTTCCCAAGTGTAAGTCCAGTTACTGCTCGCGTACAAAGTTGCACTTATTTCATTACCCTCAGAATCTTTAATTTTATTTCCTTCTTCATCAGTCAGGTATACTGTTACTGACTCCGGTCGATTTTCCTCGTCTTCATCATCCCAGTTTTTTGTAACCGTCACGTCAACTGCACCAGACGAAGTAGTATTCACTGTATAAGTGAATGTACCTGTTACCCGAAGGTCAACGTGATAATATTTTGTTGCCGATGAAGAGCCTCCGCCATCGCCACCACTTGGGCCGCCGCCACCCGGGCCGTCTTCTGTCAAAGAAATCCCATTATCTGAGTCTTCCAGACTCATTGTTAAAATTTCATTGTTTTCAGAACTCTCTTCAACCGTGCTATCATTCTCTCCCGATGTATATTCCGCAGTAGTTGTGTCCGCAACTTCTTCCGTCGTTGTTTCCGTCGCAGACTCCGCTGTCGTTTCCCCCGTCTCCGCGGCAGCCACAGTCTGCTCCTCAGCATCTGTCGTCTCTTCCACAGTATCAGTGGCTTCAGCTTCGTCTTCTGACGTCCCGGCGGTCTCCACCGCCACTTCAGACTCCGCCTCCGCCGTCACATTCGCCGAAATGACACTGCCTCCCAACAAAGCCAGGCAGAGCAGCAAACTCAGCCCCCTCTTCATTTTACCTTTTCCCGCCAAAAGCTTATGTATCATAAGAAATACCTCCTGCTGCTAAATATTTGTTGCACTCTTATTATCTATTGAAACATTCATGCGGACCTTTGCATGTCCTGGATAAATGTTACATTCTCTGATCTATATCGTTCGCCGCACAGTCGAGCAGTTTTCTGCATTGGATTGCGACACTTGCGTAGCCACCTTCGCACCGCCTTTTCAAAGCTCCATCGTGTCCAAACCGTTCTTTAAGTGTCCCACTTAAGGAACAACTGTGATGATTTTTGCCCGTTTTAAGGGCTTTTTTCGATTTTCTGACCACTGCTTCCCCCTCATTTCTGACCACTGTCCGAAAAGCATGACAACTTATTGATCTGCTCCCTTTTCGTCTCCATGGAGGGGTGGACATAACGCTGCAGAGTGATCTTGACGTCCGAGTGCCCCATAATTTCACTCAGAGATTTGGTGTCCACGCCGTTCTCCACGCAGCGGGTGGCGAAGGTGTGGCGACGGCAGTGCCAGGTGCAGCCCCCGACGCCCGCCCTTCTTAAAAACCCTATAAAGCGCGCCAGCCACGCGCGGGGCTCCATCATCTTTTCTGTTCCGGTCAGAAGATAATCCGCATTACTCCTGCGCCGGTCAAGGAAATAGGACAGAACCGCTTCCGGCAGCGGAATGGTGCGCAGGGAGCAGTCCGTCTTGGGGCTGCCGACCACAATCTTCGTGCCGGCCGGTTTACCGTTTACGATATTGGCAATTCGTGAGGCTGTCTTTTCGATCCGGACAGTGCCGTTCTGAAAATCAAAATTTTCCCATTTCAGAGCGCAGACCTCCCCGATTCTGAGTCCTCCGTACAGGGAAAGCAGCACGCCCAGCGTGAAGGTCGTATCCTCTTTGAGCGCTTCCCGTTCGATCAGCCGCTGCTCCTTTAAGGACAGTACCCTGATCGCCGGCTGCTTACGGGAAATGGAAGGGCAGGAGGGAACATCCCGGATCATGCCCTGTTCCTTTGCGTAATACAGAATCTGCACCAAAATCGTTCTTAAGTCCCCTATTGTCTTTAAAGCCAGGGACTTCCCGTCCTTTCTTCGTTCCCGCTCCTTTAAAGACAGAAAATAAGCAGTCAACTCCTGCGAAGTGAGCTTTTTCAGCGGCCGATCGCCAAACGCGGGGAGCAGGAAGTTGTTCAGCATGATGGTGTAATAGGAAAAAGAAGATTCCTTGACTGTCGGCTTTTTGGCGTCAAGCCATCCGCATGCAGCCTCCCGAAAGGAAATCTGCGCCTCCTCAGCCTCATCTTTTGCAGGCGTATTCGTAACCCTGGCATGTTCACTATTTACCGGATGTTGTTCCGTAATCGGCTCCTTTGGGACGAACTGCGTCAGCAGAAATTCCATCTTTCTCTTCCGGACTTCCTGGTAAGTCCGGCCATACAGATATTTGTACTCGGTCCTCCCGGCCGCATTCTTTCCCACGACAATCCTGGCCTCCCACCGTCCGTCTGCCCGCATTCGTATGTTTTCTCCGCGTTTCCCCATTTTCCTTCCCTGCCTTCTTTCGACCGCCGTTTCAGCAATCTGACCATCCCGGATGACCACGCTCACATTTTCCGGCAGGCCGCTTTTTTACCTTCAGAACCTGAAAATGCGTGAATTGTCGATAAACTGACAAAATTTTTTCTCAAAACCTCATTGACGAATACCAAAGAAAGGTGTACAGTAACTCTTAAGCAGACAGAAAGGGCTGAATTTGTCTCTTTTTCTCCTGCCTGACCACTATTCTGTAAGTGGGACACTTACAGAGATTTTCGACCACAAATGACAACCGTCTGATCCGCGGATGAAGTGTTTTTTCACCGCTTCAGGCGTTTTTTTATGTTTTTCCGCTGACCTTTATCAGCCCACTTTCTTTACCGTCTGACTCTATTTTTACAGACACACGGATTTTGAGCAAGGATGTCGATTTTGTGTCCGTCATGCAGCTACCGGCAGCTGCTGTTTTTATACTTATCGCCTCCCTCCGTTTTCTTTCTGCCGGCCTGATCCCGCAGTCTTTTTTTATACCACTGTTCCAGCAGCTTCAGGATTGTTCTTTCCATCTGCTTCGGCGTATAGGATTTTGGAAAATACCTGCGCAGGTCGCTTTCCTTGAATACCACCCGGTCGACATCGCCTTTTTTCGTCTCGCTCATAACCTCGCACATGAAGTCAAAGGAAAGACAACCCTCCCGGCTTTGCTTTTTCAGGCGCTGCGCCTGCGAAAGCGACGGGGTGGACTGGGCATACTCCATGGCATCCAGCAAAAGCTCCTGTTCCTTCCCGCTCAGATAAGAAAGCTCCACCGCGGGATTGAAGGCGATTTTCTTTTCATCCACCATATCCAGCAGTCTGGGAATAAGGTTGGTCAATCGGATATACCGGCGAACCTGGTCCTGGCTTTGGCCGACCTGTTCTCCCAGAATCTGTCTGGATGTTTTGCCCTTCGACTTCTGTGCAGCCTGCACAGAAGTTAAATCCAACCTCGCACCCTGATGTCGGATGGCGTCCAGCTTCATCTTATACGCCCACGCCCGCTCGCTCGGCAGCATGGTCTCCCGCTGAAGATTGGAATCAACCATCGCGATAATGCTTTCATCATCGTCCATCTGCCGCACAATCACCGGCACTGTCTCAAGCCCGGCAAGCTGCGCCGCATGAGCGCGCCGATGCCCGGAAATGATTTCATAGCCGCCATACGGATCAGGCCGTGCCAGCAATGGTGTAATGATTCCAAACTGTGAAATGCTCTCCACCGTCCTTTTCATCTCCTCATCATCCACAACCCGGAAAGGGTGCCCCTCAAAAGAATGCAGCTGCGAAATCGGGATCTGCTGTACCTGTTCTTCTATGACAGCCTCCCGGCTTCTCCCCCTGGGAACAATATCATCGCCGCTGCTTCGGCTGATGTTTCCGCCTTGATCAGGCATTGCCCGGTACCTCCTTCCGTATTTAAGGCAAAAAAATTACCCGCCTGTTTCTGTCAAAAAACAACAGAAACAGGCGGGTAATATCCCATACAAAACAGCTTTATCTGAAGAAGCGATGATCAGACCTCTACCAATACCTCCTTCATCGTCCGCTTCGGTACATGTACGTTTCCATCCTCATCGAAATAATATTTCAGGTCTCCTGCGCAGTCGAAGGTTTCGCCGGTCTGGGCCGCTCTTCCAATACCCAACATATATGTAACATCGTACTTCTCATCAAGATTCAGAGCTTTTTTAATCTCCGTGCGGTTAATGGCGCCGAGGCAGACGCTGCCGTATCCGAGTCAATTCTACACCACGCACATGCACGAAACATCAATTCATCTGTCGCATTCGCTCTTTGCCGTCGGCTTGATCGACGTGTCATTCAGAATCACAATAAAAGCCGTCGGGCATTCCTCAAACTTTGGATCCCAGTCCTTTAAAAAACCCGCATATTTGATGAACGGATACAACTCACGCCGCTTTTCCTCATCTGTCACGATCGCATACTTCAGAGGCTGCATATTCGCCCCGTAGGGCGCAAGCCTGGCGCTGTCCACAATCTGCAAAAGCTCCTCCTGTGCAGGCGTTTCCTGCGTAAATTTACGGATGGTATGTCTTTCTTTTACCGCTTCATAAACTGTCATATTCGTAGTCCTTCTTTCTTCTTGTTTCCTTCATGCCGCAATGTTATGATAGCCGACAAGGCCGTAAATCCGAATTCGCACCCGCAGAGAATACCCAGTCCAGGCATTCGTTTTC
>JAJPXG010000084.1:13384-13647 GCA_021205565.1 Lachnospiraceae bacterium
TCCTTCTCTTATTTTTTATAATGTCAGCGCACTGTTTCTGCTGCCGGAAGCGTCAGCTTCCCTTTTGCACCCATTATAATCAGGAAATGCCAGAAAATCAATTTCCCAAAGTATAAATTTCAAAAACCAGATGCTGAATTTCAACCGAAATTTTTTATTGACATTTGCGGGCAGCAATAGTATAATCAACTCTGTTCTGGGAAACAGACAGGCATCGGGGTGTGGCTCAGCTTGGCTAGAGCGCCTGCTTTGGGAGCAGGATG
>JAJPXG010000046.1 GCA_021205565.1 Lachnospiraceae bacterium
TTTATCCTTTTTGGTATAAATCTATAGTCCGGCGAATTGGGAAAGTTTTATTTAAACTATTCATTCTTCTGTTAATGATTGTACTGCTGTTTTCTAATGAAACCACAAGCTATTTTGATTATTCAAAATTTTCATATCCATGCATCGTTTCGCAGTCATTATTCTGGCGAAAACGGATGTTGTGAGGGCAATATGTTCAGAATCTGGTTTAAAATTGTCAAAGACAACCATTTAATTAAAGACACGGTCATCGAAGACAGCTCCGATGAGACGCGCACGCACAAGGTCTTCCACGCGCTGGAGGCGGCCTGCTATGCGTTTGACTTAAGCGAGCCGATCTGGCTGGACAAGACGGTCAGGGACTTTCAGCGGCACGCGAAAGCGCGGTTTTATCAGGATAACTTCATGGAGGCTATTGATTTCGACTATATGGAGGTGCAGGTGATTGAGGAATAGCTCCGCTCCTGCCAGGCTCCATATTGTCAGCGTCTCAGAGCCTGAGGCCACAGTCCTGTCAGATCACTGACCGGGCTTAACGAAACGATGCGAAAAGCGCTCAGTCGTCATACCCATTCGGATTCATGCTCTGCCATCTCCAGGAGTCCTCGCACATCTCGCGGATGCCATACTGTGCCTCCCAGCCAAGCTCCTCCTTCGCCTTTGAGGCGTCGGCATAGCAGGCGGCGATATCGCCGGCCCTGCGGGGCTTGATGGAGTAGGGAATCTTCACGCCGGTCGCTTCCTCAAAATTTCTCACCACATCCAGCACGCTGTAGCCCACGCCGGTACCCAGGTTGTAAATCTTAAGTCCGGCATTTTCCTCGATTTTTTTCAGTGCCTTCACATGGCCGATCGCCAGATCCACCACATGAATGTAGTCGCGCACGCCGGTGCCGTCCGGAGTGTCATAGTCGTTGCCGAACACGCCCAGCTCCGCACGCTTGCCGACGGCCACCTGGGTGATGTAGGGCATCAGGTTGTTGGGGATGCCGTTGGGATTCTCTCCGATGGTGCCGCTCTTGTGCGCGCCGATCGGGTTGAAATAACGCAGTAAAATCACATTCCACTCCGGATCCGCCTTCTGCATGTCAGTCAGAATCTGCTCCAGCATGGACTTGGTCCAGCCGTAGGGATTGGTGCAGCTGCCCTTGGGGCACTCCTCGGTGATGGGGATCACCGCCGGATCGCCGTACACAGTAGCGGAGGAGGAGAAAATAATATTTTTGCAGTTGTGCTTTCTCATCACATCCACCAGAGTCAGAGTGCCGGAAATATTATTGTGATAATACTCCCAAGGCTTTGCCACGCTCTCGCCCACCGCTTTTAAACCGGCGAAATGAATGCAGCTGGTGATATCCTCCTTCGCAAAAATTTCCTCCAGGGCATCCCGATCCAGAATATCCGCCTTATAAAAGGGCACCGGCTTACCGGTAATGGCCTCCACCCTCTTTAAGGATTTCTCGCTGGAATTACATAAATTGTCCACCACCACCACGTCATAACCCGCGTTCTGCAGCTCCACTACGGTGTGACTCCCGATGAATCCGGCTCCGCCGGTCACTAAAATTGCCATATTCTTTCCTCCCCATGACTCTTTTTTGATAAACTGCTGCCGTCTGTCCTCAGGGCAGCGGCTTTGTTCTGCCATATCCAGCCGTTTTGCCGGAATGTTTTCGCAAATATGTTTACAGCGCGATCCCGTTTAATTCACACAGCGCTCTCGCGCTCTCCACACTGTCCACGCCCGTTTTGTTTTTGATCGGGGCAAATTCCTTCTCCCGCACCACCTCAAAGGGCAGGCAGGTATCCAGCTGGTGAATCATGTCCAGCACCAGCTCCTCGTATTTATAACCATTGGGGCTCTCCGGCTTAATGTGCTCGCCGTTCTCATCTATGTGCGGAATTTTCTTTTCCACCACATGACAGGGCATTTCCCCTTTGAACAGCGTCTCCAGTGCGTGAATATCGAACAGATAATTTAAAATCACGCCGAAATTATAAGCCGGGTCTCCCTTCTCGTTCTTCGCTTCGACCATCTCATCGGTCAGCTCATAATACTCGACAATGCTCGGTCTGCCGTCCTCTAAACACATCACGCCCACGCCCTCGCGCGGCGCGTTTTTCTTCACCACCTTCGCGCCCACGCTCACCTCAGCGTCCAGCGTCGCGCCCACAAACACCGGGTCGGCGATGCGCTGCAGGACATTGTCCACCGCAAAAATATTCAGCCACTCGATGCCCTGTTCATGGGCAAAGGCAACAAGCCCCGCCTCCTGCATGCTGGTAAACCAGCCGCCGTTGCCGTTGGGGGATGTGCTGATTTTGTATTTCTCCTCCATATATACGCGGCCGTCATAGTCGGAAGCCGGCGCCATTTTCTGTAAGAAAAAGTGCACATATTCCTCCGGATAGCCGAAATACGCCTGCTCCTTTAAAAAGCTCCTGGTGACAGCGTCATTTTTATCGCTGGTCATCACGAAGAGGTGAAAATATGCCCCGGTCTGGCTGACCACGTCCATCATATTCTCAATCAGACGCTCGAAAATATAGACCGGGTGTGTCAGACCAATATCATACACGCCCTTCGGCCCGTCGCTGCCAAGCCTCGTGCCCATGCCGCCGGCCAGTAAAACCGCGCCGATCTTGCCCTCCTGAATGGCTTTGACGCCGATCTGCGTATAATACTCCCTTTTCTCCTCTATCGCGGAAAGCTCCAGCGCACCGAGAGGCGCAAACTCTCCCCGCGCACCGCCGCCTTTTTTACCGTGCTTTAATGCGGAAAAGTCCGTGATTTCGATCTGGTTGAGCAATTCAGCCTGCTGAGCAGCGGTCAGTTCCTCATAATATTTCAGGACATGCAGCTGATCATAAGCCGCAAGCTTTGCATATGCTTCTTCGTAGTTCATGGTTTCTCCCTCGTACCTGCCTGTTTTCCCTTCATCCCGTTTTACGTATCTCCACGAAAGGACGCCGGCTTAAGCCTCGTCATCACCGGCAAACGCATCCAGGATTTCCTTCACCTTCCCGGCCTCAATGGCGTAATTGCTGCTGCCGGGATTGATGACCACGCCGGTCGCCTCGCTCTGGTCCACAATCTGTGCGGCTCTCTTTAAATCCGCGCCGACAAACTGCTTTGGCGGGTTATTCCTCGCAAAACGACGCACCTCAAAAATATCGGTGAACAGAGGCAGAAGCGCCTTCCCCTCCTGATCCTTCATCAGCATCAGGGCATTTTTGTTTTTGCCGCTGCCATCCTCCACGGGCTGCGCCCCCAGCAGGAAACGGGCCCTGGCCAGATTGGCATACACCTCCTCAGAAAGCTCCTGCACGTCTCCCCGCTGCGGCGCGTCCGCCTCCCTGCGGTATTCCTGCAGAAAGTAGAGCAAGGACAGCTGCAGTGCCGGATTTTCCACCGGGCGCTGCTCTAAGGGCCTGTCCGAGAAATCCGGCCAGCGCAGGAATTCCTTCGTCTGCACCAGATAATCCTCGCCCGCTTCTCTGCCGATAAACTCGATAGCATTGACTCCCAGCTCCTTTAAGCTGCTGAAAATCTGCGGAATCTCCTTATCGCTGCATTTGACCACTGTTGCCGGTCTTTTTTCGGCAATCATGGCCTTCGCCCTCGCCACGGTGGGCTCCTCCTGCGTATAGATTACAATATAGTCGTCCATGGTCTCTTTATGGCAGAAGACAAAGGGCAGCTTCGTATACCGGGAATGCAATACATAGATTTCCTTTAATTTCGGGATATTTCTGATAAAGTCATGCCTGTTCATAATATGAATATTTCCTTTCTGATTGTTATCTCAGCTTTACGGTTTCTCTTCTCCAGAGCTTCATGCGATAGCATATGTAAATAATGCCGGCCGATATAAAATTGGAGATAACCACGGCCCACCAGACGCTCTCAAAGCCCATGCCCAGGACTCCCTGGCAGAAATACAGAACCGCGAAGCGCCAGACCCACAGTCTGCTGGCGTCCACCGCCATGGTAATCATCGTATGACCGGCTCCCTGAAAGAGGGAGATCGTCGAGTTATAAACACCGTTGCTGAAGCAGCAGATGGCCATCAGGCTTAAAAAGGACGCGGCATAGTCGATCACCTGCTCGTCCGAGCTGAAAATACTGACCGCGGCCCTGGAAACCGGCTCCCTCGACAGAATGAAGCCGCAGACAAGCAGAAACACCACTGACATATTCCGGGCCAGCCGGTAGCCTTTGTCCGCGCGGTCCAGCTGCTTCGCGCCGACGTTCTGCCCCGTGATCGTAGCCACGGCGGAACCGATGCCGTTGCTGGGCAGGGTAATCAGACCGTTGATTTTATTACCAATGCCGTAGGCCGACAGCGCCGTCGCGCCGAACTGGTTGACATTGCGCGTAATCAGCAGAAAGCCGAACTGCATGGTACTGCCGCCGATCGCCGTAGGCAGTCCCACCTTGGCTATATTATACAGCTTCTGCTTCTGAAAATGAAAGCCCTTATAGGTCAGTCTGACCGATTCTTTTTTGCTGCGGATCATAATAAAGGCGAAGATGGCGCAGGGAATCTTGGAGATCACCGTCGCCAAGGCCGCGCCCGCCGTACCCATCTGCAGCACAATAATCAGCAGCGGATCCAGTATCATATTGATCGCCACACCGGTCGCGTTCAGGCACATGGGACGCACCGTGTCTCCCTGAGACTGGCGGACCGCCGTGTACATATTGATCGTATACAGAAACGGCATATCCAGAACCACGATCTCCAAGTAGGTTCTGCCGTTGTAAAACACCTCGCCCTCCGCTCCAAGCCATGTGCAGATCGCGCCGGAGCAGGCTCTGACTATGCCCGCACAGCCAAAGGAAAAAATCATGGCGCAGAGGAAAATATGGCTCAGCATGCTTTTTGCGTCATCGTCCTTTTTCGCGCCGAGATACTGACTGATTAAAACGGAGCCGGCGGTCGTGATGCCTGTTCCGAAATTTAAGATCAGATTCTGTACCGGAGAAACCAGTGTAATGCCCGCCATCTCGTTGGTTCCGAGTCTTCCCAGCCAGTAGGTATCCGTGAGATTGTACATGGACTGGATAAAGCTGTTGATGACGATGGGGACTGCCAGCCCCAGAATCACCGTCCACAAATTTCCGTTTAAAATCTGTTCCCGATCTACTCTTTTCATATTTTCGTATTATGCCTTCCTTCCAGGATGTAAAACAAGGTGTATGTCAGCTTTTTTTATTATTCCATCATGCAGTTATCAATCTGTTAAAAATGATCTTCTTTTTCATTCATCGGCAGTCTGAATCAGGATCTTTAAGGTTTTGCTTTCCTGACGCAGCGCCTGCGCCAGCTTCAGCGAGCGCAGATTGTCCCTCCGCACCCGGATGTACACCCGGTTCGTCAGCTCCTGCTCCTGTACAAACTCTAAAATCAGCCTGCAGGCCTCAAGTGCCAGCCCCTGTCCCCAGTACGCAGGCAGAAGCGCGTAGCCTAAATACAGGCCGTCCGCTCCCTCGTGTGACTCCGCTGTGATCCCGGCCCAGCCGATGGCCTGCCCGCTCCCTTTCTCCACAACGGTCCAGATCCCGAAGCCATAGAAAGGATATTGATATTTGCGGTATAGCCGCAGGTACTCCGCGTAGACCTCCTCCGCGTTATCCTCCACACCGGGAATCTGCGGCAGCGCAAGCGGCTCCAGATATCGGCCGCAGCGTGCATCCCGATAGATTTCCCGGATAACAAAGGCATCGTCCGGCACACTCTCCCGGACGAAAACCCGCTCGCTTTCTCCGATCGTACCGGGCTCTCCCATATGATGCTGCCACATCAGTAGCTTCTCCCGCTCAGAGAGCAGATCCGCGTGAATACAGACATTGTCAAAGCCTTCAAAGCCGCGCCTCGTCTGCGCGGTAATCCGTTCGGCCAGCTCCTGCTCGCTGCCCTTAAAAGTCTGAAGCGCCTTTAACTCCACCAGCACACAGAAGCCTCTCTCCTTCCAGGGACGCAGCTCCTCCGGGGAAGGGCCGACGATGATACAGGGCGTCTGCGGGGGATTTTCAGCTGTGCAGTTCTGCACGTCTATCAGCCTGATTTCCATGGCTTTTCACTTTCCTGTAAGCCTTTACTTTCAGCTCACTTTGCATTATAATACCTTCAGACTGCGCCGGGAAAGACTCCCCGGCGAAAACAAAAGGAGGACCAGTTATGGCACAAAACCCGATCGTTACCATCACAATGGAAAACGGCGACATCATGAAGGCGGAGCTCTATCCTGAGATTGCCCCGACCACAGTCAATAATTTTATCTCCCTGATTCAGAAGGGCTTCTATGACGGTCTGATCTTTCACCGCGTCATCAAAGGCTTTATGATCCAGGGCGGTGACCCCGAGGGAACCGGTATGGGCGGCCCCGGCTATTCCATCCGCGGCGAATTCTCCCAGAACGGCTATCCGAACAGCTTAAAGCATGTAAAAGGCGTGCTCTCCATGGCCCGCTCCATGATGCCCAACTCCGCGGGCAGTCAGTTCTTCATCATGCACGCGCCCGCGCCGCATTTAGACGGCGCTTACGCCGCCTTCGGCCAGGTCATCGAAGGGATGGATGTCATCGACAAAATCGCGACCGTGCCCACCAACCGCAGCGACAGGCCGCTTGAAGACCAGCGCATGGCCACCGTCACAGTGGAAACCTTCGGCGTGGAATACCCCGAGCCGGAGAAAATTCTCGCGGGCAGAAGGTAGCGTCTCTTGTATCATATCATTATAGTTTTCACACAAAAGCCTGTCAAGAAAAAAGTCCCCTTCTCCCAAGAGGGGACTTTTGCGTTGCGGAGAGAACCGCTTTTTGTTCACATTTTGTTCATAATTTATTTTCCAATTGTTAAATTTGACTCCAAAAATTATCCAAAAGTCTCCTTTATGATAATAATCAGAGCAGGACAACAAAATTCTTTTTCATAAACAAAGCCCAGTAGAAACAGTCTGCTGGGTTTCCTCCTTTAAAGCACAGAAAAGACAGCGGCAGACAGTCGCTGTCTCTTTCTTTTTCCGGATAGAAAAATCCTCCCGATCAAGCAGGGAGGATTTTTCATTTCTATATAATAAGGGAAGGTGAGTATTGATTTCAGGCATCAGACCGCCAGGTCGCTGCCGATGGCTTTTAAATGGTTCTGATACTCATTTGTGCCATAAAGCGCATCCCTGTGATTGACAAGTTCAATCTTATTCTCCTTAATCCAGGCGATTACCGCCGGGTCGCAGAGAGCTTCCACATCCTTCACGCGGGGGATCGTGCAGCTGGACTCAGTCAGGACATAATCATCCAGGAAACCGGGATGCTGAGAGCGCATCCAGATCCGATCCTCGATGATCGGCATATCCATGATGGCACTGGCCGGATCATAGAACGGGAAGTCCACGACGTTCAGGCTCTTGGTGTGTTTGCCGCGGGAGGTGTATTCAAAGATATTTAAAGCCTTGTACTCCGGCTTGACCTCCAGCTCTCTGTCCCCGTAGCCCTTGCCCTGCACAAAACCGTAGGCAATGTGGTACTCGTCACATACAGTCTGAATCGCCCGACCCAACGGGGTATCCGGCTGCACGCCGCAGGTATCCGGAACACGGCCAAGCAGCTTTTCGCACCTCTCTACCTGAGCACGGCACTCCTTCAATGCCTCCTCGTAGTCCACTTCCATGACCAGCTTTTTGTCTTTTCTCCACTTGAAACGGCCTTCTTCGTTTACCATGGAAGGAACCTCGCTTGCCGGCAGAACCGGCTTTCCCCAGAAATGGGTATGCCAGCCAATGCTGATCCAGGGATAATTGCGCAGATGCTCGCAGGCGTCCTCAAAACCGGGGCAGTCCAGCATCAGGTCGCAGGACGTCACAATTCCTTCGTCCAGCGTTTTGTAGGTTCCCATGTTGTGGGCAAGAGTATATCCCACATCGTCCGCTCTTACAATCAGTTTCATTTCAGTCTCCTTTCATTGAGTCCGGCCGCCACAGCGCTTTCCTGCTAACAAAACCGCCATGTTCCGTCCGGTTTCCATAGCCTGTCAGAAGAAATCATCCTCCGCGGCTTTTTCCTGTTCTTCCGATTCCTCCAGTTCCACCCTCACTGTATTCTCTCTGGCTTCTGCAATCACCTCGTCGATATCCTCCGCGGTGGGATTTTCATCCGTCATGGATGCAAATTCCATCAGAAGTCCCAGCGTAATACCGGAAACCACATACGTATTTTCTTTACCGCCCGCGGCGCAGACCATACGACGGTTCACGCTTCCGCCGTAGATATCCGACACCAGCAGCTTTGTCTCCTCCGCCGGCGTATTCTTAAAAAATGTCTCCAGACTCTGGTCGAGCAAATCGTCCTCGCCCGGAAGATAAGCGTCATAGGCTGTCAGCGCTTCACATCCTCCTAAGAGGATGTCTAAAGAGGAGGCCATCCCGCCGGCCATTTTTCCATGGGTTGCCAAAAATATTTTCATTACGCCTCCCTCAGCATATAATGGAAGCTGTCACCGGACTGTATAAAGGTAACCGGCACATCCGCCTGCACCACATCAGGCAGCCACTCCGCCATATATTTCATTCCCAGCTCTTCAAAATTAAAGTGACCGAATTCCAGGATGGACTTGGAAATGCCGAAATAATCAGCGTCCCTGACATAGGCGGACAACGTCCAGTCATTGATCTCCAGCGGAATCATCACATCCGCCTTCTCAGCCTGTTTGATCTTCTCCAAGTCGCCTCTGCCCGAAACATGCTCGCTCACAAAGACGGTGGAAACCGGCGCCGTGATGCTTCCCACAATACGCACGCCGCTCAGATTTAACTTTTCCATCAGGAAGCGGGCAAGCGCATCCACCGTTGTTTCCGGGATTTTGTACCAGAGCGGCTTTAATTTATCTCCCATCACATAGTCTTCCCAGCCCAGCTCCTTCATAATACCATAATAAATATAGTCCGGGTTGTATCTCACCGGATGGAACGGCTTCCCAGCTCCATGCATATGGTCATGATCACGCCAGACCACAATGCCGGTCTTTTCAAGCAGCTCCTGCTTCTTTTTTAAGACTACGTTCTCCCCGAATTCGTCGATGGCGTATTCGTCACCGAAGAAAATAGATTCATGGGTGATAATCAGATTGGCGTTTATCGCGGCAGCTTTCTCAATCACCTCTGCCGTCGCACAGACTGTCACCACAATACCAGTGCATTCCTGATCCGGATTTCCGGCCTTGACCGTGTCTCTTGTCTTTTCGTTTTTGTAGGGCTGATGAAATGCGATCAGCTTATCAATCACTTCCGAAATCTTCATCTTTTTTCTCTCTCCTTGTGCTGTTTTTACACTTACAGGAGCGCTTTCAGATCCCGGTAAGAGATCAGTTCCACGCCATTGTCTTTAATCCATTGCTTCATATTGTCGGACATCATCATCTGCAGATCCTTGCAGCGCTCCAGTGAAACGGTGGAGTTCGCGATCAGATCCGCGTCAATGTAGCCAGGATGTCCGTCGAGCGCGCCGTATTCATACGCAAGCAGATCGTCGCGATAGGCGATTGTCTGACCCAGCGTGTCCTTATTGAGCTGTCTCTCCGCGTTAAATTCTTTTTTGGGCGCCTTATTGCCGAAGGATGTCCAGGTCTTTTTGTGCAGATCCGCGAAATGGAAGTGCTCTCTCATTTCCGACCCCATCGGTACACCGTGCTTTTTCCCGATCTCCGATACAGTCACATAATAGGTTGGAACCGTCCGGCCAATGGAATGGGTATGAACGTATTCCGGCTCCTTGCCTACCAGCTCGATAAATTTCTGATACTGTGCCTCCAGCTCGATTTCCACTTCCTCCTTCGGCCACAGCTGCGCCTTCCCTTCCTCTGTCTCAAACAAAGGATCCGCGTACTTTACCGTGGAGCGGATAAACTCGCCGTTTTCATCCACCAGGTGCGGGATCAAAGCCGGATCCGCCACGCAGTGACCGGAAGTGATATTAAAATCAATTCCGAAGCAGGTCTTTTCATGATACTGAATCTGATCCGCCGCGAACTTGCTGGACGGCATATTCACAAACAGACCCGTGCAGGTCAGAATTCCATGCTCAATCGCATCCAGGATGCCATAGGTTACCGCTCTGGTAAAGCCGTAGTCATCTCCCTGTACCAATAACTTCATAGTTTGTATGTCCTCCTGTCTTGTCTGTATGATTTTCGTTTTCCGTTTCGACTGCCCTTATGCAGGCATCAGGGCAGCCGCAGTTTTCTTTAAGCGGACCACATCCATGGTCCTGTCTTTTTTGGAGCGGATATCCTTCACATAATAACGCCCCTTCTGATCCTGATCCGCGCCCGTCACAAACACCAGATTGGACGCGTCATCAAAGCAGCGCGGCAGATTGCCTTCTTCCAGTTTTATGCAGGTTCCGCCGCAGGCCTGCGCCAGCTCATCTGTTTTCTGATCCGGCTCTTTACTCGCGAACACGAGCTGTTCGCCGTGTGCCATATTATTGAGGAAAATCACCTGTGCGTTGTTATACTCCAGATCTTCCTTATATTTCGCCAGGAATGCTTTCAACGGCAGATAATCATCCACACAGCGGTCTAAAAACACATAGGCCACCTTCTTTTTTCTGCCGTGCAGCGCCATATAATGCATCAAAGCCAGAGGCGCGCTGGGACTGAAATTAAAGATTCCCTTCAGCGTCATCCAGTAAATCGCATACACAATCACCGCCGCCAGCAATCCGGCCCACCTTAAATCAGAAAGAAAATACACAATTCCATATGCAAGCAGCACCAGTACGATCCATATGATACTGTCCACCGCGTTAGCCAGCCCGTTATAAATCCGGCTGTCCTTCTCCCGGAACGGGAAAAAGCGGTAACGGCCAAAATGTGTTTTATTCTGCGTGTTAAACGGGGCGATAAAGACCTTCTCAGCGCTTTTGATATTACCGGCTATACAATACCCGATGCGGGTCATTCCCAGGGACATCCTGTCAAAGGTCACAGGATATCCCATTTCTGTATATTTGTCACTGATAAACGCGTACGCCCGCTGACGGTCTTTTCTGGATCTGCGCATCCCGTAATAATAGGTATACTGCAGCAAAAGCTCTTCAATGCGGTCTTCCGCTTTTTCTTTATCAGGCATTTTTCAGCAGATCCTCCAGCTTTTTCTTGGGTGTCTCAGGTGTCATCTGCATATAGCAGGGAATACCGGTTTCTAAAACGGTCTTTAACTTCGCGGCCTCATCCTCATCCAGGAAGAGGTTGCCGGCGTAGCTCTTTCTGTCCTTGCCGGTTGCCGCAACCATTCTGCCGTAATTGGAAACCTGCAGCTCCTGCACGTCAGCCGCGTTTTTCGCGATATTCAGGAATGTCTCAATCGAACGGACAACCACAAAGACATGACGTGTCTGGCAGCGCGGATCATTGAGCACTCCCAGCGCTTTCTCGTACGTCATCACGAACGTCTTCATATTTTTGGGTGCGGCCATATACAGGGTCTTGGTGAGGAAGTCACTGTTTGCTGACTCATCGTCCACCACCAGAAGTGTGTCAGACGGGAGCACCTTGCACCAGCTCGCGGCCACCTGTCCGTGAATCAGTCTCTCATCCAGTCTTAATAAATCAACCATGCTACTACCTTCCTTTCATGATACTTCACTTCCGCTCTGTGAAAGAGGGAGGGTTCCGCGGGCGGGAACGCATCCACAAGCCCGCGGAATGTACTATGATACAAAATTCTAAAGCTCTTTTCAGTCTTACACCAGGCCGAGGTAGGACAGAACAATGCAGATCACCAGAATGCCATAGATCAGTGTTGTAGGCTTGAACTTCTTATTCAGAAGGTGGAAGCAGGTAAACAGGATGACCAGCGGCATGATGCCGGGCATCAGAGCATCCAGGAAGGAGCTCTGGAAATCTGTTGCTGTGCCGCCTACATTGATGGTCCAGTTAAAGCTGAAGCTGATAACCGATGCGGTCAGGCAGCCCATCATCATCAGACCGATGATGGAGATCACATCCTGAATGCGGTCAAAGGCGTCAGACTGCAGCAGACTGATAATAAATTCTTCGCCCTGTACATAGGTGTAATAGGTGAACACCCACTTTAATCCGGCGAACAGTGCCAGGAACAGACCCAGGTAAATCACGATTGAAAGGAAGTTTCCTTCCTGTGCCATACCCATGACCATGGCCGCCAGGATATTGCCGATGGAGCCCTGGAACAGGGTATCGCCGATGGCCGCCAGAGGACCCATCAGAGCGATCTTGGTGTTCTGGATGGCCTCCGCACTGACGGAGTTTCTGTTAAGGGAACGCTGACGCTCCAGCAGATAGATCAGAACCCAGACGATCGCGCCCGTGTAGGGGTTGGTGTTGTAATAGGTGCTGTGACGGTCGAAAGCGGCGCTGCGCTCTTCCGGATCGTCCTTATAAAACTCTTCCAGATAAGGGGCAACGGTGAACAGGACACCATGGCCGCTCATAACCACCTGGTTCGGAGATCCCATAATCAGGTTGGATCTCCAGAAAAGGTTAAACATAACCTTTCTGTCTTCTTTAGAGATGGCTCTCTTTCCCTTTTTGTTTGTTTCAACAGCTGTATTTTCTGCCATTAGAAGAAGTCACCTCCTTGCTGTGCCGGCACATTGCTGGCTGCGGCTGCTTTGATCTTTTTGTCAATGTCTGCACTCACGAAATACCAGATAACGCCGACGGAGAACGCGATCACCGCGCACTGGATCTGGGACAGTCCTACCACGTAGCAGAGAATCCAGCCGATGAAGAAGAAGCCCGCAAACTTTGTGGACCAGGACATCTTCAAGGCGATAGAAATACCAACTGCAGTCAGGCAGCCGGTCGCTACGGACAGACCGTTCATCAGCTTATCAGGCAGCATATCGATCAGCCAGGACACCGCGTCGGTGCCGAATGCCACGCATACGAAAATGATGATGATGGACGGCAGCATGGATACAATCAGGAACCACAGCCAGTGTGCCAGGTCATATTTCCGTGCATTGCCCTGTCTGGCGAGTTTTTTCCACCAGGGCTCAAAAGCCGCATAAATCGGGGTCGTGATGGTTCCGATATTATTGGTCAGAATTCCGATTGTGTAAGCGATGGCCAGGCCCGCTTCCAGTTCAATACCGCCGATCAGCACGAACGCGCAGGGGATGATGGATCCTAACTGTTTATTTGCTGGCGCGACGCCGCCTACCGCCATAACTCCCAGGTAAATTGCCTGCAGGTAGCCGCCCATGATCAGGCCTTCCTGCGGCTTTCCCAAAAACAGTCCCAGCATTGCGCACAGACAGATCGGGGAATAAGACATGTTCAGAAGAAAGATCTTCTGCACTACGTTGGCAATCCAATATACCAGGCAGCATACCAACGCGCCGTATATCATATTGTCAATAAATGTACCCCTTCCTTTCTCATATTGTTTATCTTAGTTACTTTTTCAAATTGCTAAGCTGAGCAGGATACTAATATTCCTCCTTTCCCTTCCAGATTTCCGGCCCT
>JAJPXG010000110.1:0-8224 GCA_021205565.1 Lachnospiraceae bacterium
CGATGGCCGGGATCTCATGATAGCTCATCAGCTTCGTGTAAACCTGCTCTCTGGCCTCTTCCGAAAGCTGCAGCATATATCTGGCCTCCACCAGGCCGATAATCTGTAAGCGGTTCCCGTCAAAATAGTCAAAATATCCCGCAAGCGGCAGCGCCGTACGGTTGACGTCCGCCTCATAAATCCTTCTTTTGCTGTAATCAATCTCCGGGATCAGGCTCTTGATGTCCAGATCCTTGACCAGCTCCTTTAAATAAACCCCGTTTCCCATAAAACCTCCTGTGTATTTTGCTATTCACGGCTCTCCACCCACATGCGCAAAAGCGTCTGCTTCGCATCCGACGCGGCAAGAACCCCGCTCATCTTTTTGCTTATGTGGGTTGAGTTCCTGCTTCACAGGTCATCATAAAACCCAATCAATCTCTTACGTGCAAGCACGACAAAATTGCTTGGATTTTACGATGGCCGTGAATAGTAACATCTGTTTTTTATCATAACATAAATTTCAGGGTTAAGAAAGACTCTCCTGGTTTTTAAAAAATTCTCTTATTTTTACCGCCTCAGACCAGGGGATTTCCGGGATTGCCGCCAGCTCCTCCAGGCTCGCGGCCTTAATCTCCGCGATGGAATTGAACTGCCGCATCAGCGCCTTTCTGCGCGCCGGTCCCACGCCCGGGATATCGTCTAAGAGGCTCTTAATCTGATCCTTACCGCGCAGGCTCCGGTGATATTCGATCGCGAAGCGGTGCGCCTCATCCTGAATGCGGGTGATTAACTGAAAGCCCTCGGAATGCGTGTCGATCGGCAATTCCACATTATGAAAATAAAGCCCTCTCGTGCGGTGAAAATCATCCTTCACCATGCCGCAGACCGGAATGTCCAGGTTCAGCTCTTTTAACACCTCCAGGGCGATATTCACCTGGCCTCTGCCGCCGTCCATCAAAAGCAGGTCCGGAAACTTCGTGAAGCTGCCGAATTCCTCCTCTTTCCCCTTTTCCTGAAGCTGTTTTTTCTCTTCTAATCCGTGTGTGAAGCGCCTGGTTAAGACCTCGCGCATGCAGGCGTAATCGTCCGGCCCCGTCACGGTCCGCATCCGGAACTTCCGATAATCGCTGCGCTTCGGCTTCCCCTTCTCATAGACCACCATGGAGCCCACGTTCTCAAAGCCGTTGGTGTTGGAAATATCAAAGGCCTCCATGCGGTTTAAATGCTCCAATCCGAGCAGCGCCTGGATTTCCTTCACGGCGCCGATGGTGCGTCCCTCCTCGCGCTTTAATTTCTCCCGATCCCGGGTCAGGATGATGGACGCGTTGCTGTGCGCAAGCTCCACAAGCTTTTCCTTCTGGCCCTTTAACGGCACGCGGATATAAGCGCGCGCGCCGCGAAGCTTAGTCAGCCACTGCTCCAAAAGCTCCCGCTCATCAAAATCATTTTCCACCATCAGCTCCCGCGGAATGAAGGGCGTACCGCCGTAAAACTGTAAAATAAAATCCCTGAGAAGCTCCTCCCCGGGACGGTCCCCCGTGTGCGTCAGGTAATAATGCTCTCTGCCGATCATGCGGCCGCCCCGCACAAAAAAGACCTGAATCACACAGTCCGTATCGTCCCTCGCCAGGGCAATGATGTCCTTATCCTCCTGGCCGCTGTCCGTGATTTTCTGCTTCTCGCTGACGGCCTGGACGCTCGCCATCAGATCCCGCAGCCTTGCCGCTTCCTCAAATTCCATATTCTCGCTGGCGGCGAGCATCTTCTGCGACAGATCGTCCATCACCGCCTGATGGTCCCCGTTTAAAAAAGCGAGTGCTTTACGCACCCGCTCCCCATATTCCTCCCTGGAAATATAGCCCTGGCAGGGGGCGGCGCACTGGCCGATATGATAATTTAAACAGGCGCGTTCCTGCCCGATTTCCTTCGGCAGGCTTTTATTGCAGCTGCGCAGGCCGAAGAGCTTATTGATCAGCTCGATGGTGTCCCGCACCGCCGCCGCGCTCGAATAGGGACCGAAATACCGCGACTTGTCTTTTTTCATCTGTCTGGAAAAAAGAACCCGCGGGTAGGCCTCTGACACCGTCACTTTGATATAAGGATAGGTTTTGCCGTCCTTTAAAAGCGTATTGTATTTGGGATTGTATTCCTTAATGAGGTTATTTTCTAAAACCAGCGCCTCCAGCTCGGAATCTGTCACGATATACTCAAAGCGGGCGATCTGGCTGACCATTTTGTCAATCCAGGGGCCGCGGCCGATGTTTTTGCGGAAATAGCTGCGCACCCGATTGTGGAGGTTCACGGCTTTTCCCACGTATATAACAGAATCAGCCTGGTCGTGCATCAGGTACACGCCAGGCTTATTCGGCAGCTTCTTTAATTCCTCCTCAAGATTGAAATTCTGCAAGATTCCCTCCTGCGTCTGTTGCCTTCCGCTTCAGGAGCCTTGGCAGGTTTATTTGAAGCCACCCCGTCATGCTCCCTCACAGTTTAAAAATCATTCATCGCCTTCCGTATGATAGCCCGCGCCGGAGAAACGCCCTCTGGGCGTATCATCCTGCTCCTCGGCGTCCTTCAGCTGGCGCAGAGTCTGCTGATCGAGCGTCCGCTGAAAGCTGGACTTTTCCTGCTCCTCCTGATTCTGCGGTGTGGGGGCCGCGGAGCCGCCGTCCTGTGACGAGGCGGCCGTAAGTCCATTTTCCAGCGCCGTCTCTGAGGACTGCTTCATCTGCGACAGATCGTCGGAAAGCTTATTGATCAGCTCCTGCCTTCTGTCCTCCTCCGTTTTCTCCGGCTCAGGGATCCCCTTGAGCCTGCGGAAAATCTGCATGAATTCCTTGCCGGTGATGGTTTCCTTCTCAATCAGGAACTCCGCGATCTGATCCATCACGTCGCGGTTGTCTCTCAACAGATCGAGAGCTTTCTGATAGCTCTCCTTTAAGACCTTCATCACCTCTTCATCCACCATGGCGGCGGTGGAATCAGCACACATCAGGCGCTTGTTGCCGCTTAAATACTGGCTCTCCACGGTCTCCAAGCACATCAGGCCGAACCGGTCGCTCATGCCGTACTGCGTAATCATGGAACGGGCGATCTCAGTCGCCTTCTCGATATCATTGGAAGCGCCGGTGGTAATACTGTTGAATACCAGCTCCTCCGCCGCGCGGCCGCCCAAAAGCTCCACCAGATGGTCTAACAGCTCCTCCTTGGAATTCAGATATTTCTCTTCCTCCGGCACCTGCATCACATAGCCCAGGGCGCCCATGGTTCTGGGGACGATGGTAATTTTCTGTACCGGCTCGCTGTTTTTCTGCAGGGCGGTGATCAGCGCGTGGCCGACCTCATGGTAGGAGACGATTCTGCGCTCCTCCTGGCTCATGATGCGGTCCTTTTTCTCCTTGCCGACCAGGACCTGCTCGACCGCGCCGAAGAGATCCTTCTGGCTGACATACTCGCGGCCTTCCTTGACCGCGTTGATGGCGGCCTCATTGATCATATTGGCCAGGTCGGAGCCAACCGCGCCGCTGGTTGCTAAGGCAATCTCCTTTAAATCCACGGTCTCGTCGAGCTTCACGCCCTTGGCGTGCACCTTTAAAATCTCCACGCGGCCCTTTAAATCGGGACGCTCCACAATGATTCGTCTGTCCAGTCTGCCGGGACGCAGCAATGCCTTATCCAGAATCTCCGGACGGTTGGTCGCCGCCAGAATAAAGATACCCTTACTGGAATCAAAACCGTCCATCTCGGAAAGCAGCTGATTCAACGTCTGCTCGCGCTCGCTGTCCCCGCCGCCGTACCTGCTGTCACGGCTGCGGCCGATGGCATCAATCTCGTCGATGAAAATAATGCAGGGCGCGTTTTTATTGGCGTCCTCAAACAGGCTTCGCACACGGGATGCGCCCATGCCGACATACATTTCCACAAAATCCGAACCGGTCAGGGAGAAAAACGGCACCTTGGCCTCGCCCGCGACCGCCTTGGCAAGCAGTGTTTTGCCGGTACCCGGAGGGCCTACTAAAAGGGCGCCCTTGGGGAGCCTCGCGCCGATGCCGGAATATTTGGCCGGGTTATGAAGGAAGTCCACGACCTCCACGAGAGATTCCTTGGCCTCGTCCTCGCCCGCGACGTCCGCGAAGGTTACGGAGGTATTCTCCGGATTATAGACCTTGGCGGTGTTTTTACCCATGTTAAACAGACCGCCGCCTGCGCCGCCCGCGCCGCCCATCCGGCGCATGATAAAGTAGAACGCGCCCCAGACTAAGACGATCGGCAGAATATAGGACAGTAAAAGCGTCAGAATCGTACCCGAGGTACTGGCAATGGTACCAGAGAAGTCCACGTCCGCTTCCCTGAGCCTTGCCGAGAGCGTGTCATAGTCCTCCATCATCGCTGTCTTATAAATCGTCTGTGAGGAAGAATAATAATACGAAGCAAAGCTTCCCGCACTTGTTTCCGTGCCCTCATCCTTCAGCTGCAGATAGATGATCGAGTCGCTCACCTGTACCGTCTCCACCATGTCCGCTTCCAGGTAATCCAGAAACTCGTTGTAGGTAATCTCCTCCTGGGAGCTGCCGCCCAGAGAACCGGTCATAGTCATGAGCAGGATGATGCACACAATCGTAGTCACCACAAAAGCGATGATATTGGGGCGGTTATTGTTGCCTCCCGGCCCCTGCCTGCCGTCCTTGTTATTATTATTGTTGTGATTATTGTCACGGTTCTGATTCTGGTTGTTGTTATTGTTATATTCGTCAAGGTGATGATTATCCATTATTTTTCCCATTTTCTTTTCCATTTCTCTGGTCTTATCGTTTAGTATTTCATCCTGTGTGAAATTCATAGCTGTCAGTTTTTGTACTGATATTCACACCGGCTTTCTCTGTGCAGGACAGGTTTTCCATGTCCGGACAATGTCCAGACATACAGAAATAGCCACTTTCCTGCGTTTCGTTAGTAAATCAACCTTATTATAGGTGTTCACCCCCTATAAATCAAGGTCGGATTTGTGAAAAAAGGGCGTCAAACATGAAAGTTTTGTGAATTATTTTCCTGAGAAAGCAGTGGATTTTCGCTTTCCCTTATGGTATGATGTATAGGACTTTTGTTTTGAAACGACTACGGAGGAATTGACCATGGCAGTAAAATACGTATTTGTAACCGGCGGTGTGGTCTCGGGCTTAGGCAAGGGCATCACTGCGGCGAGCCTGGGAAGACTTTTAAAGGCCCGCGGCTATAAAGTGACCATGCAGAAGCTGGATCCCTACATCAATATTGACCCCGGCACCATGAACCCCATCCAGCACGGCGAGGTCTTCGTCACCGACGACGGCGCGGAGACGGATCTGGATTTGGGGCATTACGAGCGCTTCATCGATGAAAGTCTGGGCAAAAACTCCAACGTCACCACCGGCAAAATCTACTGGTCTGTCCTGCAGAAGGAGCGCCGGGGCGATTACGGCGGCGGCACAGTACAGGTCATTCCCCATATTACCAATGAAATTAAAAGCCGCTTTTTCAGGGACTACACAGACCCCGATACCCGCATCGCCATCATCGAGGTGGGCGGCACAGTCGGCGACATTGAGAGCCAGCCGTTTTTAGAGAGCATCCGCCAGTTCCAGCATGAGGTCGGCCACGACAATGCGGTCCTGATTCATGTGACCCTGATTCCCTACATTGCGGCCAGCCAGGAGCTGAAAACGAAGCCCACACAGACCAGCGTGAAGGAGCTTCTGAGCATCGGTATCCAGCCCGACATGATCGTCTGCCGCAGCGAATACCCGCTCAACCAGCAGATCAAAGACAAGATCGCCCTCTTCTGCAATGTCCCCAGTTCCCGCGTTATGCAGAACCTCGACGTACAGTATCTCTACGAGGCTCCACTGGCTTTAGAGGAGGAGCACCTGGCGCAGGAGGTCTGCAAGTGCCTGCACTTAGACTGCCCCGAGCCGGATCTGGCCGACTGGCGGCAGATGGTCGCCGACTTAAAGGCGCCCGTCACCTCCGTCACCGTGGCCCTGGTCGGTAAATATGTCCAGCTCCACGACGCCTACTTAAGCGTGGTGGAAGCCTTAAAGCACGGCGGCATCCCCCAGCATACTACTGTCAACATCAAGTGGGTCGACTCCGAGACGGTCACCCCAGAGAATGTGGACGAAATCCTGGGCGACGTCAATGGCGTCCTGGTACCCGGCGGCTTCGGCAGCCGCGGCATCGAGGGTAAGATTACAGCCATCGAATACGCCCGCACACATAAAATTCCCTACCTCGGCCTGTGCCTGGGGCTGCAGTTAGCTATCGTTGAGTTCGCCCGCCATGTGGCCGGTTTACAGGAGGCTCACAGCATCGAGTTAGACCCCAACACCCGCTATCCCGTCATCGCCCTGATGCCGGATCAGAACGGCGTGGAGGACATCGGCGGTACGCTGAGACTCGGCGCCTACCCCTGCGTGCTGACCCCGGACTCTCTGGCAGCCAGCCTCTACGGCTCCACCGAGATCAGCGAGCGTCACAGACATCGCTACGAGGTCAATAATGACTTCCGCAAGGTGCTGACCGACAATGGGCTTAAGCTCTGCGGTCTCTCCCCGGACGGACGCATCGTCGAGATGGTCGAGCTGCCGCAGGAGATTCATCCCTTCTTCATCGCCACGCAGGCGCACCCGGAGTTTAAGAGCCGTCCCAACCGCCCGCACCCGCTTTTCAAGGGATTCGTGGCGGCGATGCTGAAGCAGAAGGGCACGGAAGCGTAAAGAACAGGAACGCCGAAGCTTTTCCTGTCATAAAAGCAATAACAAAGGCCGGTACCCGTTGGCAGACGATTGATCTGCTTCGGGCCCGGCCTTTTTTAGATTTTGTTTACAGCTGTATAAATTTGTTCGCGCCGGTCTCCTCCCCGTCCAGGTGAGAAATCCGGAAGATAATATGATCTTCTCTGTGCTGATAAATCAGGTCGATCAGGGCGTTCGCGAAATTCCTCGTGTCCGCGTCCAGGGCGTTCTCCACCTCATCCAGAATAATGACGGAGGCGTCCTCCCACCTTAACAGCAGGTTGATGAGCATCAGCTTCTTACGCTGCCCGCCGGAGAGGTTTTTGCCGCCCATCTCAATGGCCGGGATGTCGCCGCTTAACTTGACCTCGGCTAACAGCTCGTGATATTTCTCATCCGTGAGCGTCTTCCCCGTGATCTTCTCCAGGTAGGTCTTGCCGTCGTCGTTTAACAGCACCTCATCCTGGCTGATGTATACAATATGTTTATACAGGCTCTCCCGCTTAATCTGCTCCGCTGGCAGGCCGTTGATGGTAAACTTGCCCTCCTTCGGCTTCAGCAGATTGACCAGCAGCTTGACATAAGTAGACTTTCCGCTGCCATTGGCTCCGGTCAGGCGCACCACATCGCCCCGCTCAAAGCGCTGGCTCTGATTTTTGATAAAATACTCCTTGTCCTCCCCGTAGGCAAACGACACATCCTGAAACTCCATGCTCTCAATGCCGTCAATCTCTGTCTCTCCGTCCTGCACTTCGGCGTTTAAGAGCCGCTCCACATTGCCGAAACTCGGTGCCATCCGCAGTACCATGTAAATCGCGGTTTCCAGATTATTACTGAAGGAAATCACCTTCTGCGTCGCAAAGAGGAAGAAGGCCAGGCTGCCCGCGTCGTTGCCCGTCATCGTCATGCTTAAGTATGCGGCGATCGCCAGATAGACGAGCTGATAATAATTGGAGCTTAAGGTGCTTAAGCCCGTCACCGCCGCGTCCGTCTTAATGGATGTATTGATGAAATTCCAGAGGCTGTTTTTCTGCTTTTCCACGAAATAATCCGTCAGGGAATGCGTTTTCACCAACTCGATGGAGTCCACAAACTGATTTAACTGCGCGTTATCCTCCTTCATCTTGCCGTTGACGCTCGAGGAAAGCTTGATGATTTTTTTCCGGGTAAACCAGGAAATCGCAAATCCCAGGATGGCCGCCACCAGCAGAAAGACCGCCAGCACCGGATTGATCCACGCCGAGACAACCAGAAACGAGATCAGCAGCACCACATTTAAGAGGATATAGCCCACATAGTTGCCGACAATCCGGAACACATCCAGCACATCGGAGTAAAGGATATGCTTCAGCTTATCCTTGCCGATCTGTAAAAGAGACTCGTAGTCCGCCTTCTCCATTGCCCGAAACAGGTCTGTGCGTACCGCCTCTAAAAAGACGCCGCCCAGCCGCTCCTGTGCCCGGTATTTGCCG
>JAJPXG010000110.1:8234-13443 GCA_021205565.1 Lachnospiraceae bacterium
CGACCTCGAGCAGGCTGTCCAATTCCAGCAGAACCAGATATACCGCCCGAGCCAGCAGCAGAACCTAACCCGTTCCACGCACCTGCACCTCGGAGATGATGCTGCTCATCAGCACCGTCAGCGACGCCTCCAGCCCCGTAATCAGCAGCACGTACACGATTACGACGCCAAACTGCTTTTTAGACTTCGGCAGGTACTTCTTCATCATGTCCATTACAGTTTTCATGGGTATTCCTCCTCGTAAAAACATCTATCCTTCCAGTTACGGTAACAAGCCGGACATAAGCCCGGCGAATTACAATATTACACCAACCTGCTCTGAAAGTAAATATCTTTTCGGGATACCAGGAAATATCATGAGCAAAGGGCGCTCATGATCCAATTCGCCGCTCGCCGGACGTGCGAGCACGCCCTTCTCACTTTCGCTCATAATATCATAAAACGACTACTTCCATGGCATTGACGATTCCCCCTCAATATAGCTATAATAATAAAGCGTCAAATGGGTATGATACCATGGATTGCCTCACCACAAACACTCTTGCAATCCATGACGCCAATCACGGAAAGGGCAGGACAATGAACGAAGTATTTATCGGAGAATATATCAGACAGCGCCGCAAAGAGCTGCACCTGACGCAGGCGCAATTATGCGAGGGAATCTGCGAGCCGTTAGCCATTTCCCGTATGGAGCGCGGCGTTCAGACGCCGCAAAGCGCCACGTTAAACGCCCTCCTGGAGCGTCTGGGACTGCCTGGTGAGAGGTGCTACGCCCTGATCAGCAAGCAGGAGAAGAAGCGCAATGATCTGCAAAAGGAGATCGTCTCCCTCAATGTCCAGTATGAAACCGCTCTGGAAAAAGATCGCCCTGAATATCTGCGCCACGCTTATGACCGCCTTCACGAGCTTGAAGAGATCATAGATAATAATGACCGCCTGTCCCGGCAGTTCATTCTCCGCTCCAGGGTGCTGCTCGGCAGAGAGGATGGAACGGCGTACACATTCGAGGAGCAGCTCGACCTGTTGCTGCAGGCCATCCGCCTCACCGTGCCTCGTTTCGATCTGGATAATATTAACAGCTTTCTATATTGTCTGGATGAAGTCAAGGTGATTAATCAGATTGCCGGCGTCTACTCGGACATGGGACAAAATCCGAAAGCAGCTGAAATTCTCAGTCAGCTTCTGAGGTACATTGAAAACCATTTTCCAAACATCCAGCAATCAGGAGGGCACTTACCCCTTATCACTTACAACTATTCCCTTTGTCTGCTCAAATGCGGACACTATGAAGAAATGCTTGAAATAGCTGAGAAGGGCAAAGCAGCCTGCGTCAAATTTGGCCACTATCAAAATCTGCCGGGGCTTCTCCACTGTATGGCCATCGCCTGTCATTATACAGCAGATGATACCAGAAGTCGGGAATTATTCCGTCAGGCATATTATCTGTATATGGCGATTGATAATCCCAGATTCGCGTCACAGCTTCAGAATGATGCCCGCAAATTGTTCGGCAGCGATTTTACTTTTTAACATTTCCCGCAGCGGGAATTTCCTTCGCCTCGGCATCCGCGGCAGAATTCTGCTACTTCTCCGCCTGTGCCCCACGGCTTTTTATTGTACCACAGTTTCCGCTCAATATCTCATTTTTGAATAAAAGGCCGCAAATCATGAATAAACGTAAAAAGCAGCCGTCACCCGGCAGGCAACGTCAGTCTTTGCGTGAATTTATCATCCTGCAAGTTCTTTTCCCAGATAATATCCGGATACTTTTTTAATATTACAGACGCATTCCACAGGCCAAGCCCCCTGCCCTCCCCTTTGGAGGAAACGCCTTTTTGCCCGAGGGCGGACAGCGCAATGCCATGATCCACGCAGGTGTTGGAAATCAGGATACAGACTGTGTCCTCTTTCTGAAATATGGCCATCCCGATCCAGGGATCGGCAGTCTCCAGCGCCGCCTCCGCCGCATTATCCAGAAAAACACCCAGGACTCTGACCAGATCGGCGTATCCCATACGAAGCTGATCGATTTTATCATGCACCTCCAGCTCCACGCGGATTCCCTGTACATGCGCGTAGATCAGTTTCGAGGAAATCAGCGCTTTGACAGGCTGTATCGTGATATTCATCAGTTGATTCAGCTTCAGAGGCTCATCCGTAATCTCACGGCTTTGAGGCAGCACCTCCTGATGATAATAGTCCTTCAGTCCGGTGATGTCATCATTTTCCAGGTATCCGTTCAGGGAAAGAAGAAGGTTCATATAATCGTGGCGGAACGCGCGCACGGAGGAGTACATGTTCTCAATCCGCCTCGTGTATTCCTGCATGGCCGCCAGCTCGCGCCGTGCGTTTTCCGCCTCAGCCTTCCGGGTCATTTCCTGTACATGACGGACGGCCGTAACCGTTGTAATCGTAAAATACCCCCAGAACATGATATCGTTAAATATCAGAACCGCCATACTGTACCCTACATAAGCGCCCATGGCGATATTCACTACAAACAGTGCTGTGCAGACAATCAGATTAATGAGTATAAAGCCAAAGGTTTCCTCCGGAATGTCACAGAGCTTTTGCCAGATTCCCAGTCGGCTCAGCATATAACGGATAAAAATCAAAACCGCACTCACAGCAGATGAATAAACAAATACCGCGCACAGATGATCCGGATCAAAAATATAGCCCACTAAAGCGTTTACCACAAAACCACATACAGAATCCGTCAGAACCGTGATCAGATAGGAAGCCAGGAAAAAGCATACCGCCTTCTTTTTTCCGTTCCTGCTTATTATATATAAGTATAATCCAACGCTGAGCAGTAAGAGAACAACTCCCACATTGCCAGTCAGATAGGTAATGACAATCATTATATATAATATTACAGACAATATGGCCCGTTGAACTGCGGTCATCACGAATGGACAAAATGATGTAATAAATACGAAATATACACAGGTATTCAGCAAAATGTACAGGATAAAATTCAGGACTTCCATGATGATTCCTTTTCTTTCACAGTAAAATATGGCAGCATTGATTTTTTGCAGCACCGCGGTAACTCTTTACAAAATTATATTTTTTGTATACATTTATGTCAAGCGGTTCATCCGAAGGCCCGAAGGGAGGATTTTCACTATGCTCGATCTCTATATCTGTGAGGACAATCAAAACCAGCTGAATACGATTCAAAGATATGTGGAAAACGCTGTCCTGATCGATGAGATGGACATGCGGCTTGTTCTGTCGTCACGCGACCCGCACGCCCTGCTTGATGAAATTGGGAAAGGGGAGAATGTCGGCGCTTATTTTCTGGATATAGATTTAAAATCCGACATGGACGGGCTTACGTTAGCACAGGAAATCCGCAGGCTGGACCCGCGCGGCTTTATCATTTTCATCACCAGTCACTCGGAGATGAGCCTTCTGACCTTCCGGTATAAGGTGGAGGCTCTGGACTTCATTGTCAAGGACGATGTCAGCGATCTGCAGGCCAGGATTTGCGAATGTCTGCATAATATTTCAGAGAAATACAGTTCCGGAAAGAACCGGACGGTGAAACGGCTGGGGATTTCCGTTGGCAGTCACTTAAGCTATGTGGAGCTGGACCGCATTTATTATCTGGAAACAACGGACAATGTCCACAGGCTCCGGCTGCACGCCGTGAACCGGGAGATCGAGTTTCCCGCCCAGTTAAAAGAGGTGCAGGAGCAGCTGGACGGACGTTTTTTCCGCTGCCACCGCTCCTGCGTTGTCAACCTCGATATGATTACAGATATTGATTATAAAGGCGGCATCATTTTCCTGCAGGACGGCTTTAAATGCCCGCTGGCCGCGCGCGCGAAAAGGATGCTGAAGCAAAGGATGGAGGAACGCGCCGCCGTTTCCTCACAGGCATAAGCAGACGCAGTCCCCTAACGCCTCGTATACCGGCGCAGCATCGGGATCAGCTCCCGCAGCGTCTGAAGCGTATAGTCGATTTCCTCCCTGGTCGTCATGACCGACATGCTGAAACGAATGGTGGAGTCCCACAGCGCCTTGTCGAGGCCGATGGCCATCAGGGTTCTGGAGGTCTGGGGGTGGTTGGAGGCGCAGGCGCTGCCCGCGGAGACGTAAATGCCCTTGTCCTCCAGGGCGTGAAGTAAGACCTCGCTGCGCACGCCGCGGACGGAATAGCTGACGACGTGGGGCGCACTCTCGCCGCCCGCACAGCCATTGACCTGCGTGTCAGGGATTTTCACAAGCCCCTCAATGAAATACTGCCGCAGCGCATAGAGCGCCGTCACTTCCTCATCCAGGTGCTCATAGAGTAGCTTCGCCGCCAGGGCCATGCCCGCGATGCCAGGTACATTCTCCGTGCCGGAGCGCATATTTTTCTGCTGGCCGCCGCCGAAGATGATGGGGACGATGCGGACCTTCTCGTCGATATAGAGCATGCCCACGCCCTTGGGGCCGTGAATTTTGTGGGCGCTCACGCTCAGAAGGTCGATGTGCATTTTCTTCGGATAGATTCTGGCCTTGCCGAAGCCCTGCACCGCGTCCACATGGAAAAGGCACTTCGGATTTTTTTCTTTCACAATCTGCCCGATCTTATCAACCGGCTGCAGAGAGCCGATTTCATTGTTGGTGTGCATCACGGACACCAGAATCGTGTCGGGGCGGATGGCGTCCCGCAGGGCGTTTAAGTCCACCACGCCGCGCGAATCCACCGGCAGGTACGTGACCTCCACGCCCTGCTTCTCCAGGTAGGCGCAGGTCTCCAGGATCGCCGGGTGCTCGATCTTTGTGGTGATGATGTGCCTGCCGCTCCTTGCGTTCGCCGAAACGCAGCCGATCAGCGCCAGGTTGTCACTCTCTGTTCCGCCGGAGGTAAAATAAATCTCCTTCGCCTGTACCTTGAGAATCTTCGCCAGCGTGTCCTTCGCCTCTTTAAGATAATGCTCGGCGTTTAACCCCTTTCTGTGCATGCTGGAGGGGTTGCCGTATTCCTCGCACATGATGTGCGTCATCAGTTCCGCCACCTGTGGAAAGCAGGCGGTAGTCGCCGAATTGTCCAGATAAACTTCCATGTCTTTTCTTCACTCCGGGATCATATATTATATAATATGATACAAGGGACAAAAAGTCATAAATCGAATGCTTGCATTCGTATTTATGACTTTGGGGACCGCAACGACATGAGGAAGGAGCAAATTTGGCCGTTTCTCAGGCCAAA
>JAJPXG010000104.1:0-10463 GCA_021205565.1 Lachnospiraceae bacterium
TATTCCCAATGTATTCTCATCCCCTCTGTAAAATACAATATGAACCAGCACCGCCGCGGCCAGAAGTCCCATCCAGCTCTCCACCAGAGTTTTCCCGCAAATAGATGTGCAAATTTCCAGGTATCCATATTTTTCATCGATCGCTTCGTCCTGTACCCAACCACGCCGTTGATCTGCTTTGGGCAATGCTTCCACATCATTCTCCCGGCAACGATCATAAGCACCGGGATCAGACAGTCACACAAAAATATAAACCAGTTAAACCACATGCCAATCGTCTCCTCCCCTGTATTTCGTTATGTTTCACTTCCCGGTAATGGAATTCTGCAGATCAGATATGAAATGTCTCTTTTTCCACAGCCTCATACAAATCTCTGCCCATCTTTTCTTCAAAACAGGACTTCAGATAAATATTATAATCCCATTTATCCTGCGGATATGAACCATATCGGTTTTTCACATCGTTCATGCGATCAATCATATCCATTACAAAGCCAGCTCCGGAAATTGCATCGCATAATTGAATCAGACGATCATAGTCATCATAAACCGCTTCCTTTAATTTCTGTATGATTTCTTCTGTTTCCGATTCCGTAGTATCCCGATTTCCGACATAATTATCGATGCTTTGCAAATTAAAAGAATGTGTCAGACAGATTTTTGCCGCCTCGTCGTAACCCAATTTCATCATATAGCGGTATCCATCAATCACATGTCCCAAATGCCTTTTCCCGAATCTCCTGCCAATATCATGCAGCAATCCTACGATATATGCTTTATCCGCATCCATACCTGCCTGATTTGCAATACACTGCGCACAATGGGCTACTGTCCTGCTATGATTTCCCCATGGTCCTGGATTCATCGACTCACTTTCCCTTAAAATTTCTTCTGCCTCTTCTTTTGTCGGCATCATAAATATTCTTTCCTCCGCTCTTCGTTTTTAACTCCACACGCCAGCGGTTTTCAATTTAAACTTCGATACTACATTTCAGAGCAACCCATATTTTAAAAAATCATCCGCTTCTTCCCTGGACTTGAAAATATGAATCTCCTTATCCGGATATGCCTGAAGCCAGGAATATATTTTTGGCAGCTGTTCCTTGGAAAAATCCAAAATCCATTGTCTGAATTCGGGATCAAATTCTGTTTCTGTCCATGGCATATCCACTCTCGGTTTCCCTATGCGGGACTCCACACCCGCAATGCAGACATCCAGCGGATAATCTAATAAAAAGACTGTGTCGCATTGCTGCAGCCGTATCGGGATTGTCCTCATATAGTTTCCATCAATAATCCACCGTTCCTGCTTCAAGATTTCATTCAACTCAAAGTCAAACCGCTCTCTTGAAACGGTAGTTTTATCCGCCCGATGCCAGATCATATCCAGATAAAAGAGAGGTATCTGTGTTTTCTCATGAAGTCGGCGCGTGAAGGTACTCTTCCCTGCTCCCGGGCATCCGATTACTATAATTTTATTCATTGATATACTCCCACAGATTGAAGTTACTGTTCTGTATGACCTACCGGTAAACTGAAATTTGACTATTGCAGTATGTCACTTTTACAACTAATCTGGTTGTTGACCGTCATGGGCTTTCCACATACACTCGCCAAAACTGAAATTAGTAAATGTAGCCTTAAATGATGAATTTTCAGCAGAGCAAGCGAATATTCCAAATTGTATTGCTCCGCCGCCTTTATTCATATGACATATGCGCATTTGCTTAAATTTTATACCGTCGTCCGAACATTCAATACAGTAATCATCTTCTCTGCGGCTGAAACGATACCACATTGATTTTACATTAACGGGAACTTCGGTAGTAGCCCAATCCGAATATCCATTATTGGTTACAACGCTACCTAAATGCTGAAATTCTTCATTTTCGTATTCGATGCACGCTTTGAGCCAATTTTCGCTGTCCAAATACATAACAATTCCGCATTGGTCATATCTTTGATGGCTGTCAGAAAAATCGCTTTTGACGGTAAAACTGAAAAACTGCTCGTCAGTTTCCATTTGAAACACGGGCGCATTATCATTGCGAAAATGATAATAAGTTCTTTGCCATAAATCGGTATAAGGTTTTGTAATAATAGACACCTCATTATCACTGATAGTATAATCCATTGGCTCCCGTGTCCACGTAAAATTTTGTAAGTTCATAAATTAACTCCTTCCGTTATTCGACGGCGTATCTCTTTCATAAAAATTCCAATTTATTGCCTTGCCTGACTCCCCGGCAACCCTACATGCAAGCATTCCTCATAAATCCTTCCTGAGCATGATCACTTCAGCCGTTCTGTCTTCCTCAACAAATCCACATCTTTCAAATAATTTTACAGAAGGATTATCAATCGCGATATTGTCATATATTCTTCTGATACCATTTAGCTTCGCTTCTTTGCACAATTCGTCCAGCGCATAACCGCCATACCCTCTGTCCCTGAATCTGTCCATAATGATAATATCTATCAGATATTTCTGCTCATCAGAATCATAATGATAAGCACACTCACCAACGAAGCTGCCTGCGTCATTTTTGATATAACGATAAAAAGTATCCTGATCAGCATTTCCAATCCATTGAGCATACCAGTCATTCCACCTGTCTTCACAAAATGGAATAACTCCTCCCCATTTCTGGTTATAGGACATGGTATTTTCATCAGCCAGCAGTTCTTTTCTGAACCATAAATCTGAAATCTGCGGTTTTACAAGTTTCATTTCATTACCTCTGCCTGTCAGATGCGTTGAGGCTTCCTTTCATCTCTTTAAATATTCCAAGGTAAATTTCTCTGTCTGTTCACAGACAGTTTTCTTTCAGCACCCCAGGGAAATTATCCGCGATTTTCATAGCCTGTCGTGAACCTTATCATTCTCTGCCATTACAGAAATATAAGACTATATTCACGGTCAGCGTCGCAAAGAAACTCATACAGATATCTGAAAAGCACGAAAAATCTCTCAAATGTCCAGGCTAAGTCTCCAAAAATATCAAAGATCTAACTACTATCCAGATCAGTATAGCAAACCTTTCTTTCCTTTACAATTTAAGTTTTTATGAAGGTAAAAAAATGTGAAGCAGTCGCCTGCTCCGCAGTCGTATTACTTTTTCGTTTCCAGAAAAATGTTTCACGTGAAACATTCCATCGTCCATTGCCGTCACTCATTCATTTTATCCACGATTTCCGCCGGTTTCACAGTCATCTCCACCCATGCCGGCACAAATCCGCTGCGGATTGCGTTTCGTGCAGAGTGAATATTTGACCAGGCACAGCAGTAAAAAGGCATTTTGTCTCTCTTCAAAATTTCAATAGCCAGCCTGTTCGTCAGCGCTGACGCAATGCCCTTCCTGCGATAATCCGACAGGACATCCACGCCAATCTGCCACATACTGTCGCAGTCGGCAGAGCATGCTGCCAGGCCGATCAATCTACCGTTATCATACGCACCTGCTCCAAGCACATCCAGTTCTTTTCTGTCTTCACAAAGTGCATTGCTCCACTCTTTCCGATATAGGTTGGAGAAATCTCTCTGCTCCAGAATTTTAATATCGTGAGTACAAGCGAGTCAGCGCGTCTTCTGCGGTTGACGGCGCTAGATGTCCGGGGGACATCTGTTCAGCGCGGACCGAAACGAAGTGTAGACGACGAACGTGATAATAATCGCGCCCTTTGCGATTATTATATCATAGTCACAGGACAGTACTGTCAGTCGGTCAGGGTCCGGCAGGAAGTATTCCGCCATAAAACAGATTTTCTGACCCATCGGCGTAAGCTGCTCAGCGAGCCAATTCATGGAAGGTGTTTCAAAGCAGTGATAAAATTCAAACTTATGGAGGTATTTCCAGACAAGTTCCCTGTACTCTGGTTTTACGGAGGCGACGATATTGCTGCCATAAGATACGAAATTGCAGGTGATAGGTTCCTTATAATATTTTCTGGCCTGTTCACCGAGCGCGAAGTCAACCATCACATGGTCTGGTTTCAGGAAATCTTCCACGGTGCAGTGATTATCTGCGGCTGACTGTTCCATGGCGATTTCAAAGATTTGCTGTTTTGTGTACATGGTCTGCTTTTCTCCTGTTTTTATCCTGCTATTTTTTCTGGATACATCTCCTGTAACGATGTCCTTTCTCAGTTTTTTCAACAGGAAAAAACCCACATTTTTCAAACATCCTGATGGAAGGCAAATTATAGTCGTATATATCCGCAACCTCCACATAAGAAAAGCCAAGTGTTTTTGCTCTCTCAACCAAAGCCAGGACAACCTTTTCTCCAATTCCTCTTCCCCGAAATTTCTGCTTTCCAATCACGATTGGCATATCATTCTGCCAGAAAGAAACATCTCCGATGGGAACCCATGATTTTTTATTTTCACAGAGAATCTCAATAAAATAAACCTCTCCACGCTTTTGAAGGTATTCATACATTCGATATAACCTGTCCAGGTCATAAGGCTGATATTTTCCGTCAACCATCAGAAGAGTTTCTTCATCCTGATACCAGTCAAGTGCAAAAGCACAGTCTCCTTCATATTTTTTCAATCTCAGGTTTTCATCAACACAGATAAAATCCGGCTGATTGATTCCAGACATAGGCATCTATAAATTTCTCCTGTTAATGTGACAATAGCTATAACGGTAACAGTAAGATTCATGTTTCACGTGAAACATATACAGAATATCTGCCAATCCTAAAAATTTGAGACATACTCAAATCCTCCTTCTTGCGCAAATTCAAGAATAAGATGAGCATTATCCCGAATCAATTGCTTAAAAAAGATCATTTGATTTTCGGAATATCCGGATATATCCTGCCAGGTATGGTCTGGAAGAAAACATGTGGCATGATAAAACCCCCACTCGGATCTGGTGTCTCTATATATACTTTTACTCTGCCATCAGAGTTCATTTCAGAATGTATGATTTCTGTATCATCATTTAATGTCAGATATGGATACATCATAACAATTACTCCTGATTATCATAAATACTTGATTCTGTGTTACAAAAAAGTTCAATTATTTTTGATTTTTCAGTAAAATTATAAGTTAGAAATGGTGAGTTTTCAATATATCCAAAAATTTTAAACTTTTTACCCATTATCAAATCGGTTCCTTCGCCGGCAGCCCTGCCTTCCTCGGATATTTCTTCGGCGTTGCTTTTACCTTATCAATCAGAAATAACACCCGATATTCTTCCTCTCCTAAGTGAAATTCCACTTTTTTCTCATATTTTCCGCCAAGGAGAGTGATTGCCTTTGACGCCTCCCCGATTTCCTCCAAACCCTTCTGTGACTTGTAAGATACAAAATACCCGCCTTGCCTCACGAATGGCAGACAATATTCGCTTAAGGTACTCATATTAGCGACTGCTCTGCTGACACAAATGTCATATTTTTCACGATAAGCCGGATTTCTGGCGAAATCCTCAGCCCGTCCATGAAGTGCCGCCACGTTTTCCAGCTTCAGCTTCTCTATCACTTCATTTAAAAAATTTACCCGCTTATTTAAGGAATCCAGCAGTGTAACCTTCAGATGCGGGAACACAATCTTTAAAGGAATGCCGGGGAACCCGGCACCGGTTCCGACGTCAATCAGGGTGCTGCAGGCTGATAAATCCACTGCTTTTACCAAAGAAACACTGTCCGCGAAGTGCTTCTCACAGACCTCGTCGAAGTCCGTGATAGCTGTGAGGTTCATGACGGAATTCCATTCGATCAGCAGGTTATAGTATTGAAGGAACTGGTCCTTCTGGTGATCTGTCAGAATGATATGAAACTGGTTAAAATATTCCTGCATAGTAGATTTTTCCTTTCAGCAGTTTGCGTTCTTAAATACTGAGAATTCTTCTGACAGAGAGCCATTTTCTTTCATCTTTGAGAGATTCCAGCATCTTTCATTTCAAACTGGTTTACCCCGCAGAATGTTTTCTCCCCGCCTCCATGTACACCAGCAGCACACTGATGTCCGCTGGAGACACACCGCTGATACGGCTGGCCTGGCCGATATTGACCGGCAGGAATTTTTTCAGCTTCTGCCGGGCCTCAATCCGTAAGCTCGGCACCTGATCATAGTCAAAATCCGGAGGAATTTTTTTCTTCTCCATCTTTTTAAACTGCTCAACCTGCCGGTTCTGGCGCTCAAGATATCCTTCATATTTGATTTCAATCACGACCTGATCAATTACTTCACGCGGCAGTTCTTTTCTTTCCGGATCAAGCTCTGCCAAACAGTCATAGGATAACTCCGGGCGACAGAGTAACTCCGCCAGGCTGGTGCCGGTTTTTAACGGACTGCTGCCATAGCGCTCAAAAAAGCCCTGATGCTCCTTACTGGCTCCGATCATCACATGCTTCAAACGGAAAATTTCCTCATCGATCATCTGTTTTTTCTGTACGGTATGCTGATAATCCGCCTCACTGACCAGGCCGACCTGATACCCGATTTCTCTAAGACGCAGATCTGCGTTGTCCTGGCGCAGAAGCAGACGATATTCCGCTCTGGAGGTCATCATGCGATAGGGCTCAAAATTTTCCTTTGTCACCAGATCATCAATCAGCACACCGATATAGGCCTGCGACCGATCCAGAATGACCTGCTCTTTTCCCTTGCAGAACTGAGCCGCGTTGATTCCGGCCATGATACCCTGGGCCGCCGCTTCCTCATAACCGCTGCTGCCGTTAATCTGTCCAGCGCAGAAGAGGCCGGATATTTTTTTCGTTTCCAGTGTAGCATATAATTCCATCGGATCCAGGCAATCGTACTCAATCGCGTAGGCGTTGCGCACAATTTTGCAGTGCTCCAGTCCAGGTACAGTGCGATACATCGCAAGCTGCACATCCTCCGGCAAGGAAGAAGACATGCCTCCGACATACATTTCACTGGTATGAATTCCCTCCGGTTCCAGAAATACCTGATGCCTGTCCTTGTCCGCAAATTTCACCACCTTGTCTTCGATGGACGGACAGTATCTGGGACCGGTTCCCTCTATAATGCCCGCATAAATCGGCGATCTGTCCAGATTTGCGCGGATAATTTTGTGAGTTTCCTCATTCGTATAAGTAAGCCAGCAGGATACCTGTTTTTTCTGCACGGACTCCGGATCAGTGCTGAAGGAAAACGGCACGATCGGTTCATCTCCGAACTGCTCCTCCATTTTGGAATAATCAATGGAATCACCCGCCATTCTGGCCGGCGTCCCGGTCTTGAATCTGCGTAATTTCAGACCCAGCTCCCGCAAGCTGTCCGACAAATGCGTCGCCGCCTGCAGACCATTCGGGCCGGTATAAGTAATCGCCTCACCGCAGAGACAGCGGGCATTTAAATAAGTGCCGGTGCAGAGAATCAGTGCCTGACACTCATAAACCGCGCCGGTGAAAGTCTTTATACCAACTACTTTTCTCCTGATTCCTCTTAGAGAATCGTTACTGAATTGAAGATCATTTCTCTCCTGATTAAGAGCACTATCTAAATTTCCGGAATCGCCTGCATTACAGGAATCCTCAGGATCATACTTACCTTGAAAATCCTCCGTCAGAATCTCACAGACCTCCGCCTGCTTGATCGTCAGATGCTCCTGATGCTCTAAGACCCTGCGCATCTCCCTCGTATAATCAGACTTGTCCGCCTGCGCCCTGAGCGAATGCACCGCCGGACCCTTTGAGACATTCAGCATCTTCGACTGGATAAAGGTCTTGTCAATATTTTTGCCCATCTCGCCGCCCAGTGCATCCACCTCCCGCACAAGATGTCCCTTGGAGGATCCGCCGATATTCGGATTGCAGGGCATCAGCACAATACTGTCCACACTGACCGTAAAAATCACCGTCTCCAATCCCAGCCTTGCACATGCTAGCGCCGCCTCACATCCGGCATGCCCCGCCCCGATCACACATACATCTACTTTTTCCCTGATTTCTGACATTTATCCTATCAACCTCTTCCAGCTACATTTACTTACAAATAAAGAAACAAATCTATGATACAAAAAACTTTAACTTACTTAATTTCTAAATCTGAAATATCAAGTGTAAGAATACATAAAATGCTAAGATTTTTTGTATAGTGTGAATGACTTCATAAACATAAAACTCTCTCTATTCCATAAATCATAAAATTGAAGAACCGAGTGTGAGAATACATAAACTGTTGAGCGATTTTTGTGCTATGGAGATGAGACCATTGATAATCGTGGAAGCCTCACCTGAACACGATTGTCACGCTCATGGGCTCATCGGAATGCTCAGCACAGCATGAGCGAAACAGTTTATGTATTTTCACACGACCCCCCTTCAATCCCCTACTTCCCCATACAGAACTTCGCAAAAATCTCCTCCACCAGATCATCCCCAACCTCTTCCCCGATAATATATCCCAGAGAAGTATACGCGTTCATCAGATCAATGCTCAGAAAATCCTCCGGCATCCCTTCCTCAGCGGCCTGCATCACCAGCTTTAAACTCCCGCAGGCGTCCATCAACGCCTCCTTATGCCGCATGTTTGTAATCACAATCTCATGATCCATCGAAAGCTGTCCCTGAAAGAACAGATTCCGCACTGCATCCTCAAACTCCTCAAGCCCAGACCCTTCCTTCGCGGAGGTCTTAATCATAACCAGATTCTCCGTCTCTGCCTCACCCATGCGCTTTCTGAGAATTTCCTTCAGATTTTCCTCTTCCGTCTCCGCTTCCAGATCAGATTTATTCAATAAAATAATCACCTTTTTATCCCGGATAAAATCAATAATCTCATCATCGCTCTCATCTAACTTCGTGGAACTATCCACCACATACACAATCAGATCCGCATCCTCTGCGCAGGACAGAGCCCTTTCCACTCCGATTTTTTCCACAATATCTTCCGTCTCATGGATACCGGCTGTATCTACTATATTCAGCCCCAGCCCGTGAATACGGATATTTTCCTCCAGTACATCACGGGTTGTGCCGGCCACAGATGTCACAATTGCCTTTTCAGCACCCACGATCAAATTCATCAGCGAGCTCTTCCCGGCGTTCGGCTTTCCCAAAATTACCGTCTGAATGCCTTCCTTCATCAGTATCCCGCTGTCCGCGGACTGGATCAGTTTCTCCAGCTCCCCAATCAAATCTTTACAAAGTGTCGTAATTCTCTCATAAAATCCATCCAGACTGATATGCTCCGGATCATCGAGCGCAGACTCAATAAACGCAATTTCATAAATCAGCTTCTTCCGCATTCCTGAAACCGCTTCATAAAGATTTCCCCTAAGCTGCTTCGTCCCGGCCCGCAACGCATATTCATTCTGAGAATGGATCACATCAATGACGGCTTCCGCCCTCGATAAATCGATCCGTCCGTTTAAAAAAGCCCGTTTCGTAAATTCACCCGGCTCCGCCATCCGCGCACCCGCCTTCAGCACAGTCTCTAAAATCTTCTGCACCATCAGCACACCGCCATGACAGTCAATCTCCACCGTATTTTCCGTCGTATAACTGTGCGGTGCCTTCAACACAACCACCATCACCTCATCGACCAGTTCGTCCCCATCATAAATAAAGCCATAGTGAACTGTATTACCCTTCACTCCGGCTAACTTCTTTAATCCCTTCGGACTTCTGAAAACCCGATCCACAATTTTGATCGCGTCCTCTCCGCTGACTCTCACAATTCCGATCCCGGAATCGCTTAATCCTGTGGAAATTGCCGCGATTGTATCTGTTCTGAATGCCATGATAATCTTCCTCTGAAATTATTTCATAAGAAACAATACCACAAATCCCCGTTTATGAAAAGAAAAACCAGAGAAACATCCCTGGTTTTCCATTCCATATCATTTCATTACAAATCAGTCGTCATAGCTTCTGCGGCGCGGACGGGAGTTGTATCTCCGCTCTCTGTTCTCCGGCCTGTAAGTTCCCTTCGACGTCACCACTACTCTTCTGTAAGGCTCATTGCCCTCGCTGTGTGTCGTTACATACTTATCATTCTGCAGCGTCGCATGAATGATCCGTCTCTCATAAGGATTCATCGGCTCTAAGGAAACACTCCGGCCGGTTCTCTTCACCTTGGAAGCGATATTCTTTGCCAGATTTTCCAGAGTTTCCTTCCTGCGCTCTCTGTAATTTTCCGTGTCAACCTTCACCCGGATGTACTCCTCAGAATTTTTATTGACCACCAGAGATAACAGGTACTGTAAAGAATCCAGCGTCTGACCGCGCTTTCCGATCAGCATGCCCATATCGTCGCCGCTTAAATCAACATCCACCGTCTTTTCTTCCTCATTATACTGAATGCTGATGGAAACCTCGGAATTCATGGCGGTAAATACATCATTTAAGAAGGCTCTGACATCATCCTCCAACGTGTTCTTCACCTTCGCCCTGATCACGGCAGGTCTGGAACCAATTCCGAAAACGCCCGTTTTTCCTTCATCCATCACTTCATATTCCAGCTTCTCACTGGTAATGGAAAG
>JAJPXG010000104.1:10473-13308 GCA_021205565.1 Lachnospiraceae bacterium
GCCGCAGTGACAGCCTCAGCAACATTTTTCGCAGAAACTTCAATAAAATCCATCTTTTTATCCTCACTTACTTTGCCTGAATCATTACTTTTTACCGGAACTCTTACTCTTTGAAGCTGTATTGCTTCCTTCGTTTGCGTTATTGTAATCTCTCACCATATTCGCTCTGGCGGCAATGCTGCCGGCGGAGGTATTTTTCTGATACTTCTGAACCTCCTTCATCTTCGCTTCCCGCTCTTCCTCGGACATGGTCGCCTGATTCTCAATATTGGCTCTGGCACTGATCTTCTTCGTGTTACGGTTTGCCTGCTCCTGTAAGGAAGCGTACGTGTCCGCTCTCTTCTGCTGCTTTTCCTGATATTCCTTCTGCTTTTTGGCTGCCTTATCCTTATTCTGCTCGATCAGCTTACCATAATCGAGGGTCTTGTCCAGGTACTTATTAATTGCCACCTGTTCAACACCTCTGATCAGAGCGCCGCCGATCCAGTAAATGCCAATACCGATCTGGAAAGAAAAACAGAACCAGGCTGACATCAGAGGCATCACCGCATTCATGGTCTTCATACTCTGCGCCATGGAGTTCGCTGTACTGTCAGAACTGTTGGTGTTCGTATTTTGCTGCGGCATCAGTTTCGTATTGAGCCACTGTGTTGCTGCTGCCAGAAACGGAATTAAAATTGCAACAAAGCACATCAGGTAAGTGCCGTTGGAAAATCCCTGTCTGAACAGATTTGCAGGCGTATTTCCGATGTTCACACCAAGGAAATTATTATATCTGGAAATTACTTCATACGTACTGTTGATCTGATCCGCCAGATTCGGAAACGCTTCCGCGAGACTTTCCCATTCTGTGGGAGTCGCCATATTCAGACAGTCAATGAAGGTATTGGAAATATACTCCACATCACCAGCAAGATAAGACTCATTGGAGAACTGACTTGTGTAGCGGGAGGAATTGGAAAATCCCTGCAAAATCTCAGCCACGCCGTCCACATTGATCAGCTGCGATACCAACCCGGTATAAGCATCCTTTAACTTATCAACATATGCCGGCATGGCATAAATAATTCTGTATAAAGCGAACAGAATTGGCATCTGTATCAGAAGCTGTACACAGGAACCGGTCTGGGAAACGCCGTATTTATCATATACGGCCTTCGTCTCGGCCTGCTGCTTCATCATGGAATCATTATCCGTCTTTCCCTGATACTTTTTCTTAATTGCCTCGAGCTCAGGGTTCATAATTGCGGAGAGCTTGGAAAACTTCTGCTGCCTGACGTTCAGGGGCAGCATCAACAGATACACAATCAGTGTAAATAACAGAATAGACAGGCCGACATTGGGAATTCCAATCAAATCGAGAACGTTGAATATTCCGTTCATAATTTCACCAAGGACCCAGCAGATCGGCTTTAACACACCGTTGGCCCTGGTCAGTAATATACCCTGCATGAAACCTCCTTAAATGCTCATGGAACCGGATCGTACCCTCCGTGCGAAAAAGGATTGCACCTTAAAATTCTCCACAACGTAAGCAATCCCCCCTTGATTACTCCATATTTGGAGATAGCCTCGATCCCATACTGGGAGCAGGTCGGCACATAAGGACACCTTGTCCGCTTTAATGGAGACAGGTATTTCTGATACAATCTGATGAGCCAGATACAAAATTTCTTCATCATTTCGAAACCGCTCCCTGAGAATACTTCATCCCGTGAAGCCCCGCAAGATGTAGAAGTGCGCCCTCAGCCTCATGATAACCTACGGCTGCTGCACTTCGGCGCGCTACGATTACGATATCCAAACCACTATTGAATACCTCTTCATGTAATCTGTAGCTTTCTTTGACGAGTCTCTTGACTCTGTGTCTGACAACACTGTTTCCTACTTTTTTACTAACGGATATTCCGAGCCTGTTACGGTCTGTCTCATTTTCCAATACATACATCACCAGGTATCTGTTTGCGTATGACTTACCGCACTGATAGACTTTCCGGAAATCGTCATTTTTTTGAAGTGATTCTGTAAATTGCATATGTCACAGATAAAAAATAGGTCACAAGCTGTGACCTATTATGCAGATATAACCTTTCTGCCTTTTGCACGTCTTCTGGCTAAAACCTGTCTTCCGCCCTTTGTACTCATCCTGGCTCTGAAGCCGTGAACTCTGGCCCTGTGTCTTTTATGTGGATTGAATGTCGGTCCCATTCCTGATACACCTCCCTTTTTTCCGCTCAGCGGATCTGATTTTTCTTCGTAAATCCGGCGATGGGCAAAATATGCCTGCCGTATTGGAAATTCCCTGTTATTCTAATCAAAAAAGTCCTTTATGTCAAGCATTTTTTGAAGCTGTCTTATGAACGGAACTTTGTCCACCGTATTTTGTTTCCTGAAACTTCAAAACCACAAGATATCCACATTATGTGTAAAAAATGTGGATATCTTCCTCTTTCGCTTTTTTTCCTTTTTGTCGAAATTCTGCGAACCGCAAAAAATAAAGGATTTTTTCATGTGTATTTTGAGAATTTTGTTATCCACATTTTCCACCTGCACCCGCTTTTCGCACCCTTGTTTTTCCTATTTTGCCTCCACATAATGTGGATAACTTATGTGGATAACTTTTTAAATTTGTTTATAACTTCATTTGCAATATAGAGGATTTTCATTTATTATATGATACTAGGGACTAAAGTTCATAAATTGAATGCTTACGCAAGGTACGCCCTGCGGGTGTGCATTCATATTTATGAATTTGAGGACCGTAACAACATGAGGAAGAAGCAAATTTGACCGATTTTCAGGTCAAATTGTGCGAATTCCGAATGTTGTATGGAT
>JAJPXG010000144.1:0-10660 GCA_021205565.1 Lachnospiraceae bacterium
CAGTGTACGACATGGCGTCCTACGACTGTTATGACGCCAATCACAACGGCTTTGCAGGCTACGAGCTGGACGCCGGGGAGTACACCTTCTTTGTCTCCCGCGACGCCCACAACGCTGCAGACAGCTTCACCTGCAGCATTTCCGCGAATATTCAGTATCCGGAGGACCCGGATACCGGCGCGGCTGTATCAAATCTTTTCACCGGTGAGGACGCTCTTGACGACGTTTCTTTGGACGGCAGCGATTCCGATGCGAACATCATCTGGCTGACCCGCGCCGACTTTGCCGCCACCTTCCCATACGAAAAGGCCAGTGACCGGGCCATGACTGACAACGTATCTGCGATAAATCTGAACACGGAAGAAATGGCGGCGGAATGGGTGGATGAAGACGACGAGGACATTACGACAGGCTTAGACAATGGTCTGTCCATCACAAATGAGGACGGCACAATCAGTGAGCTTGGCTATGCCCTGGGCGCGGACTATGACGACCCGCTCTGGGACGATCTGTTAGACCAGCTGACGGTTACGGAAATGGAAAATCTCGTTCTCCACGCGTACTGTAAAACAGGCGCCCTGCCCTCCATCGGCAAAGAACAGACGACAGAGCTCGACGGCCCCACACAGGTAGGCAGCTTTTCCTATAGCTCTGCCGGCAGGGGCTTTCCCAATCCCACCACGCTGGCCCAGACCTTTAACAAAGACCTTGCTTATGAGTACGGCCTGGTAAACGGCGCGGAAGCAGTACAGCTAGGGCTTGACGGGTGGTATGCCCCCGGCTTAAACCTTCACCGCAGCGCCTTCGGCGGCAGGAACTACGAATATTATTCCGAAGATCCCTGCCTCACTGGCGTCTTTGCCTCCCTGACCATACAGGGCGCCAGAAATACCGGCGTATACACCTTTCTCAAGCACTTCGTGGCCTACGACCAGGAAAGCGCGCGCGACGGCGTGTATGTCTGGATGAGTGAACAGACCCTGCGGGAGACCTATTTAAAGCCCTTCCGCATGGCCGTGAAGGCCGGCTGCACCGGCATCATGACCTCCTACAACCGCCTCGGCGCCGTCTGGGCAGGAGGCAGCTATGCCCTTTTAACCGGTGTTCTGCGAAATGAGTGGTCTTTTCAGGGAGCGGTGCTCACCGACTACGCCGACCACCATATCTACATGAATGCCGCCCAGATGCTTTTAGCCGGCGGCGATCTGTGGATGGATGGCTGGCTTTCAAACGGCAGCTTTCAATATGAAACGTCCTCTGACAGCTATCTGAAGGCGCTGCGTCGCGCCGCCAAAAATGTCACCTACATGGTACTGAATACGGCTTCCGCCGCCCGCCAGTACGCAGAGGAAAATCCGGATTCAGTATATGTCACCGAGGCGCAGGACGGGATAAATATCTGGCGAACTGCACTGGCGGTCTTTGATGTGACGGTAGTTTTGATTGTAATTGCATTTATTCTTCGAAAATACCGGAAAAGCAGCCATGCCTGATATCATTTGCAAAAGCTCATACTGATATAAAAAGAAAACTTGCAAAACAGAACCTTCTAATATACAATATACAATGGCCGCAGGTACCGGGCACAGTCACCGGCGGTCAAAAATGACCATTAACAGCTACAGAGGAAATACTTAAAGGAGGACACCATGCAGCAGTTTACCTTTGACGTAACCAGTGAGGGTTCCGCGCCCGGAGCGCGGCTTGAGACGTATATTCAGAATTATTCGGAGGTTTTACAGACGACCGAGCGGCCGCTCATCCTTGTGCTGCCGGGCGGCGGTTATACGCACCTGTCTCCCAGGGAGGGAGAGCCGATGGCGTTTCAGTACTGCGCGATGGGATACCACGCGGCGGTGCTGTATTATTCCCTGGCGCCGGAAGCGACATATCCTGCGCAGATTTACGAGGTGGCAAAGGCTGTGGCGCTGATACGCAGCCACGCGCAGGAATGGCATGTGGATCCGGATAAAATCATTATTCAGGGCTGCAGCGCCGGCGCGCACCTTGCGGCACTGTACGGCTGCATCTGGAAGCAGGATTTCATTGCAGAAAAGATCGGTCTGAAATCTGAGGACAGAGATATTCTGAAGCCGAACGGACAGATTTTATGCTATCCGGTCATCACCAGCGGCGGCTTTGCCCACAGAGGGTCCTTCGACAGCCTCTGCGGCGGTGATGAGGCGCTTGCACAGAAGCTGAGCGTGGAGAATCTGGTCAACGCGGATACGCCGAAGACCTTTATCTGGCATACGCAGACAGACAATGCCGTGCCGGTGGAGAATTCCCTGCTGATGGCGGCGGCGCTGCAGAGGGAGCATATTTCCTTTGAGCTGCATATTTACCCGACGGGCAGGCATGGCCTGGGTCTGGCGACCTGGTACACGCAGTCGAGGGGAGGAAGTGAGGTTGAACCCCAGTGTCAGTCCTGGATCGGGCTGGTGAAAACCTGGCTGGAGCACTTTTAACCCATGCATTATATCGTATTTGATCTGGAGTGGAACCAGAGCTCGACCAAATTCCGGGAAAATAAGCGCATGCCCTTTGAGATCATCGAGATCGGGGCGGTAAAGCTTAATGAAAACGGACAATATGAGGACCGTTTCCAGAGCCTGGTACGGTCAGTCGTTTACCAGCATATGCACACCATCACGGAGAATCTGGTTCACATTCATCAGGAGGACTTAAAAAAAGCCCGCTATTTTACGGAGGTCATGCGGGACTTCCTGAAGTTCTGCGGCGAGGAGTATACGTTCTGCACCTGGGGCAATCAGGATGTGGCGGAGTTAGAGCAGAACATGGATTTTTACGGCATGACGCCTCTCTCAACGGGACCGCTGCCCTTCTATGATGTACAGAAGCTTTACAGCCTGTATTACGAGGACGGCAAGAGCCGCCGGTCCTTGAAAACCTGCGTGGAAACGCTTGCGCTGGAGGACGAGGCGGTGCCGTTTCACCGGGCCTTCGCCGACGCGTATTACACCGCCATGATTTTTCAGAAGGTCCGCTGTGCAAAGACCCTGGAGCGGATTTCCTTTGACACCTACCGGCTCCCGGAATCGAAGGAAAAGGAGCTTTACTGGAAATTCGACTCCTACGCGAAATATATCTCCGCGCCGTTTCCCGACAAGCACGCACTGCTGAATACCAAGCGTGTGACTTCGATCCGCTGCTTTTGCTGCGATAAGCCGCTGCGCCGCAGCGGCAAGTGGTTCTCCCCCAATGGCAAGAATTATTATAACCTGGGCGAGTGCAGCGAACACGGCACGATGCGCTGCAAAATCCGCGTCTGCAAGGCAACAGATTCACAGGTATACGCCGTCCGCACGACCCGCGCCCTGCGGGAGGATGAGCGGGAAGAGTTTGAGAGCATGCGCGCGCACGCGTCGCAGCATCGGGCTGGGAAGCCTCATCATAAAGGAACATGAAAAAACCGGAAGAAGTGCCGGGGATGAAAGGTATCATCCTCACGGCTTCTTCCGGTTTTTGTGATAGTTTACCGACCTTTTTATATATATTTCTCAACCGAACAGATATTTCCGGTTTTTCTCCACAATCACAAAGAGCAGGCCTCCGCAGACCGCGCAGACAAGGATCTCACCGATTCCCACCGTCAGCATCATATAGGGAATCGCCTCCTCGGTGCCATAGCAGTATTTTAATACAAAGGGTACAATCAAAGTGTTGGCCACGATGGGCGGAACGGGCGCAAGCCACTTGATCCTGGCTTTTCCGGCAAAATAAGTACCCACCGCGCCGATTAAGGTCGCAAGCGCCCCGAAGACCACGTCCCCGACAAGGGCGCCGCTTAAGAGATTGGCCAGGAAGCAGCCCACAAACAGGCCCGGAATGGCAGCCGGTGTAAAATACGGCAGGATCGTCAGCGCCTCCGCGATGCGGAACTGGATCACGCCGAAGCTCCAGTAGTTGAACAGGTACACTAATACCACGTAGATGGCCGCGATCATCGCCGCCTGGACTAAGGTTACGGTCTTTTGATTCTTCATGTGAAATTTTCTCCTTTAGTTTTATTTAGGGTCAGGAAGGTCTCGAACTGACCTGCGCAGTGCGCATGCACCACTGTAACATAAAAGGAGAAAAAAAGCAAGCCCGGCAAAATGCCGGGCCTGCCATTACTGTCATAAACTGGTACTTCCGTCACGTCTGATTTCCCGCAAACTGCGTCATATACAGCTCGTAATACCGGCCCTTCGCGGCCATCAGCTCGTCGTGATTGCCGGTCTCCACGATGCGGCCCTGGTCCATGACGACAATATAATCCGCGTCGCGGATGGTGGACAGGCGGTGAGCAATAATCACGCTGGTGCGGTCCTGCATCAGCTTCACCATCGCGTCCTGAATATTTTTCTCGGTACGCGTATCCACGCTGGAAGTCGCCTCGTCTAAAATCAGGATCTTGGGGTGTGCTAAGAAGGCACGTCCGATGGAGAGCAGCTGCCGCTGGCCCTGACTCAAATTCTGGCCGGACTCCGTCAGCTCCGTATCGTATCCATTCTGAAGGTGCGTGATCATGGAATGGCTGTTGCTCATACGGGCCGCGTTCTCCATCTCCTCATCTGTCACTTCCGCGTTGGAATATTTTAAGTTGTTGCGCACCGTGTCGGAGAACAGAACCGTATCCTGCAGCACGATGGCTGTATTACGCCGCAGTACATTGCAGTCGATATCCTTGATGTTGACGCCGTCGATTAAGATCTCGCCGCTGTCGACATCGTAGAAGCGCATCAGCAGGTTGACCACTGTGGTCTTACCACTGCCGGTCGCGCCCACAAGTGCGACCTTATGTCCCGCGTAAATGTCCAGGTTAAAATCATACAGGACCTGCTTGCCCGGAATATAAGAGAAATTCACGTTCTTAAAGGAAATCACGCCCTTGGCGTTCTCCATCTTTCCGTTTCCGCTCTTGTCCTCGTCCGCTTCATCCATGATAGCGAAGACACGCTCCGCGCCCGCGATGGCCGTGATAATCTGTCCATAGACCTCCGCGATCGTATTGATCGGGCGGCCGAACTGCTTGGCATACACAATAAACGCGGAAATCACGCCCACGGAAATCAGGCCGTGGATGGCAAAGTAGCCGCCGAAAGCCGCGATCAGAACAAAGCCGATATTGCTGATGACGTTCATCAAAGGACCCATGGAACCGCCGATGACCTCGGCGATGATGCCGACACGGGTCAGGTTGTCAGACGTGTTCTCAAACTCCTCAATCACCTGCGGCTGATAGTTGTATGCCGAAACGGTCTTGTAACCCGTCACCATTTCCTCCACAGTGCCGTTTAAGTTTCCTAACAGAGCCTGACGCCTTCTGGAATATTCCCGCATTTTACCGGTAATCAGCTTGGTTACGATCAGCGTCAGGATCACGGTCACACAGGAAAGGAGCGCTAACTGCCAGCAAAGCCAGAGCATCATCGCGACCGTTCCGATAATCGTCAGAACACCGCTCACCAGCGTACTTAAGGACTGCGATACGATATTGGAAATATTCTCCACGTCGTTGGTCATGCGGCTCATGACGTCGCCGTGGGAATGTGAATCCAGATATTTGACCGGCAGATTGACGATTTTATTGAAAAGGTCCTCCCTCATCCGGCTGACGATATGCTGGCTTAAATACGCGCTGAACCTTGTCTGAAACAGGGTGGCGACCGCGGAAATCACATAGAGCACAAGCATCAGCGCCAGCACCGGCACCAGCGTATCAAACTCTCCGTTTGTGATTTTGTCAATGGCATCGCTCTGCAGCTTGGGTGTATAAATAGAACACAGCACCACCACAATAACCACCGCCAGCAGTCCCGCCAGCAGTCCCGTTTCGCTGGCAAAATACTTCACCAGGCGCAGCAGCGTCTGTTTCCCGTTCTGGGGCTTCTCCACCTCCCTGCCGCGGCCCGGTCCGCCGGGACCGCGTCCGCCAATGCGCATATTCACCTGCGGGGCGTCGTTTCGTCCTGCCTGTCCGTTCTGAGAGGCGGGAGCGTTGTTTGCGTTCATACCGTTACTCGCCATAGATATCGCCTCCCTCCTTTAACTGGGATCTGTAAATATCCTGATAAATCTCACAGCTTCTCATCAACTCCTCATGCGGCGCGCAGGCCACGATCCGTCCGTTGTCGATCACCGCAATGCGGTCGGCGCCGCGCACGGAGGCAATTCTCTGTGCGATAATGATCTTGGTCACATGGCGGTAGGTTGTCCGAAGCGCCTCATAGAGTTTTGCCTCGGTCTTTAAATCCAGGGCGCTGGTCGAATCGTCCAGAATCAGGATTTCCGCGTTCTTTAACAGCGCACGGCTGATGGAAAGACGCTGCTTCTGGCCGCCGGAAAGGCTCATGCCCTTCTCCGCAACCATTGTGTCCAACCCCTCCGGCTTGGAGAAAATAAACTCGGTCGCCTGCGCGGCCTCTGCCGCCGCCAGAACCTGTTCATCGGTCGCTTCGGGATTGCCCCACTTAATATTCTCCCGGATGGTTTTACTGAAAAGCTCGCTCTTCTGTAAGGCGATGGCGATTTTGTCACGAAGGTCGGAAACCTGATAATCCTTCACATTGACGCCGTCCACGAAGACCTCGCCCGCCGTGGCGTCATAAAAACGCGGGATCAGGCTGACCAGGCTGGTCTTGCCGCTGCCGGTAGCACCCAAAAGCGCCACCGTTTCGCCCGGCTCGATCGCCAGATTCACATCCGTCAGCACCTGCTCACCGCTGCCACCCGGATAGGCGAAGGAGACATGTCTTAACTCGACACGGCCCTTGTCGGAGGCCGCCGCAGCACTGTTTCTGCCGGACGCCGTCATACTGCCGTCCGCGATCACAGGCTCGCAGTTTAAAACCTCCTCAATACGCCGATAGGACGCCATACCTCTGGAAATCGTCTGAAAGATCATGGCAAACATCATGACGCCGTTCAGAATATAGGAAAGATAGGTAATGGCCGCCATCACGTTACCAGGCGTCACGCCCGCGGTCTGCACCCGGATGCCGCCCACGTAAATCACCGCTACCACTGCCACGTTCAGCACGATGTTCATAATCGGCGTCATGTAGGACATCAGCAGCAGAATATGTAACTGGGTGTCCACCAGATCCTTATTGGCTTTGCCGAAGCGATCCTTCTCATAATCCTCACGGACATAGGCCTTGACCACGCGCGTACCGGCTACGTTCTCCTGCATGACACTGTTGACACGGTCAAGCTTTCCCTGCAGGATACTGAAAAACGGCGTGACCTTTGACAGGAAAAAGATAATACACACAATCAGGAACGGAAACGCACAGATCGCGATCACGCCAAAGCTGATATCCATGGAGACCATGCAGTAGATACCGCCGATCATGAACACCATCTGACGGATAAAACCGCGGATACACTGCTGAATCATATTCTGAACCTGGGTGATATCATTGGTCGTCCTCGTCACCAGAGAACCGGTGGAGAACTGGTCCGTCTGCTCAAATGAAAGGGACATGATCCTGCGGAAGGTGTCCTTGCGCAGGTCGTTCCCGAAATTCTGTGCACACATATTGGAGAAAACACCGCAGAGCACGCCGCAGCTGCCTCCGATTACCACGCAGAGAATCATTTTCAGACCGGTGGTGAGGACGATATTTAAGTCACCCACGCCTCCGTTTGACAATCCCAGCACGCCCTCATCCACAATGGTAGCCATAAAATCAGGCTGTATCAGATCCATTGCAACCTCACCGATCATGAACAGCGGGGCCAGGCACGCAAACAACATATATTTTTTTAAATATTTCCACATGGCGGCTCCTTTCCTTCACCCGGAATCATTTCCCTCTCAGCGGCCCGACCCGGCGCCGCGTTCCCGTCAGCCTTCCGCCTTCCAGGTATACAAAAGTCAAAATCCTCTTCCCAACCGCTCAACATCTTGTCAAGAAGCCGTTTCAGTTCCTCCTGCTCGTCGGCACTAAGACGCTGAAACATCACTTCCTCCTGCTTTCTGTTCTCCGCACGTTTGCTCTCCAGTCTGTCCCTGCCTGCCTGTGTGAGAAAAATACAGATTTTTCTCCGGTCGGTGGAAAGACGCGCTTTCCTTAACAGGCCGTTTGCCTCCATTTTTCCCAGAATTTCACTGATGGAGCCGGATTTGATGCCCAGCTGGCGCTGCAGCTCCTGCTGCGACATTCCTTCTTCACTGCCATGCTCCTTTTCCCACCGTTCCAAAAGGAGCAGGATCCTGCGCTGGCCGCTCCTGCAGCTTCGCTTGTGATACAGGAAATGATCAGTCTGCTGTAAAAGAAGCAGAAGCTCATGATTTAAGCTGGAAACGGGGGTCGAAAGTGTATTCTCCCCCTGCTTTTCTTCTTCCATTGCAACCTCCTTATAAATAACCATAATTGCAATAATTTTAGCTTTACGCGCCCGATTTGTCAAGGTACCTTGATTTTTCCTTCAGCCGTTCACAGAATTTTCAGATTTCCGTGATTGCACATGTTTTTTCGGATATTCTTTGACATGCAGGAAAAAAGAAAGTATTATGTATGATACAGGGGACTGCGAAACGTCTTTTGTGACGCAGTCCATCGTATCATACAAAACAGGAGCTCATTATAATATGGAAAAAATCGCCAGCTTCACCATAGACCACATCCGCTTAGTACCAGGCATCTACGTCTCCCGCAAGGACAGAATCGGCGCCGAAACCGTCACCACCTTCGACATCCGCATGACCGCCCCCAACAGGGAGCCTGTCATGAACACCGCGGAGGTTCATACGATCGAGCATCTGGGCGCCACCTTCTTACGCAATCATCCGCAGTGGAAGGATCGCGTCATTTATTTCGGCCCCATGGGCTGCAGGACAGGCTTTTACCTGCTGCTTGCCGGAGACCTTGAAAGTGCAGACATTGTACCGCTGGTGAAGGAAATGTTTACTTTCATGGCCGATTTTGAGGGGGAAGTTCCCGGCGCGTCACCCAAAGACTGCGGCAATTATCTGGACATGAACCTGAACATGGCGAAATACCTGTCCCGGAAATATTTGAACGAAGTTATCCACAATATTTCGGAGGAAAGACTGATTTATCCACAGTAACCACCGGGGGTATCCGTATCACTTCACTGTATTTGCTTACTTCCAAGAGAGGGACGAAATCATTATGAGAATTGTAGTCAAAGTCGGCACCTCGACCCTGGCCCACGCCACCGGCAATACCAATATCCGCCGCGTGGAAACCCTGTGCAGAGTGTTAAGCGACATCAAAAACGCGGGGCATGAGGTGCTTTTAGTCTCCTCCGGTGCCACCGGCATGGGCTCCGGCAAGCTGGGCTTATTAAAAAAGCCGGAGGATATCGCCACCAAGCAGGCGGCCGCGGCCGTCGGCCAGTGCGAGCTGATGTATACTTATGATAAATTATTTCAGCAGTATAATCACTGCGTGGCGCAGGTGCTCTTAACCCGTTCGGATATCGAGGACCCCGCCCGCAGGGAACACCTGCGCAACACTTTTTCACGCCTGCTGGATTTCCATGTTCTGCCCGTCATCAATGAAAATGACTCTGTCGCCACGGAGGAATTTTTCATTGGAGAAAACGACTCCCTGGCGGCCTTAGTCTCAACCATCGTGGACGCCGACCTGGTTGTTCTGCTCTCCGACATTGACGGCTTGTTTACCGCAAATCCGCATCAGAATCCCGACGCGGAGCTGATTGAGGAGGTCAGAGAGATCACTCCCGAAATGAGGCTTAAGGCAGGCGGCAGCGACAGCGGCTTCGGCAGCGGCGGCATGTCCACCAAATTAAATGCCGCGCAGACTGCCATGGACGCCGGAATAGACATGGTCATCGCCAACGGCTCGCACCCGGAGATTTTATATGATATCATTGAGGGCAAAAAGGTCGGTACCCGCTTTCTTGCCCGAAAGGAGTCCGCATGATTACCACCGCCGAAATTCTCACGCGCGCGAAAGTCGCCGCACCACAGCTTCTGACCGTCACCGCGGAGGAAAAAAATAAAGCCCTGAGCGCCATGGCGGACGCCCTGCTTGCGCACATGGACAATATTTTAACAGAAAATGAAAAGGATATGGAACGCGCGAAAGACCGCATTTCGGACGTGATGCTGGACCGGCTGCTTTTAACGAATGACCGCATTCAGGGAATGGCGGACGGCATTCGTGCGGTTGCGGCGCTGCCCGACCCGGTGGGACGTATTTTAAAGGAAACTGTGCGCCCGGACGGCCTGATTATCCAGAAGCGCTCCGTTCCCATGGGCGTCATCGCCATCATTTACGAGAGCAGGCCTAACGTGACCAGCGACGCCGCGGCGCTTAGTTTTAAAAGCGGCAACGCCTGCGTGCTGCGGGGAGGCAAGGAAGCCTTCCTCTCCGCGAACGCGATCACGAACGCTCTGCGCGAGGGTCTCACAGAAAGCGGCTTCAACGCAGATCTGGTGCAGCTTGTGCAGGACACCACGCGTCAAAGCTCCATGGAGTTGATGACCGCCACCGGCTATGTAGATCTGTTAATTCCCAGAGGCGGCGCGGGCCTGATTAAAGCCTGTGTGGAAAACGCAACCGTCAACTGTATTGAGACCGGCACCGGCAGCTGCCACGGCTATGTGGACAAGGCCGCGGACCTGAATATGGCGGGTTAAATCAACGAAAACGCCAAA
>JAJPXG010000144.1:10670-13016 GCA_021205565.1 Lachnospiraceae bacterium
GTCTGCAACGCGGAGGAGGTCTGCGTGGTGCATTCCTCTGTCGAGAATGAATTTCTGCCGCTGCTGAAGTCAAAGCTTGTGGACGAACGCGTTGCCGCGGGCCTGACGCCTGTGGAGCTTCGCCTGGACGAACGCGCGGCGCAGATGATTCCGGGGACGCCGGCCGGTCCGGATGATTTCGACACCGAGTTTCTGGATTATATTCTGGCAGTGAAGGTCGTGGATTCCGTGGAGGAAGCCATCGCGCATATTTCCGCCCACACCACGCACCACTCAGAAGCGATTGTCACCGATGACCCCGCGACGGCGGATTTATTTACCCTGTCGATCGACGCGGCGGCGGTGTATGTGAACGCCTCCACCCGTTTTACGGACGGCGGTGAATTCGGCCTGGGCTGCGAGATGGGTATTTCCACGCAGAAGCTCCACGCCAGGGGGCCGATGGGGCTGGAAGAGCTGAACACGTATAAATATCTGATCCGCGGGAGTGGACATATCCGATAACGTGGATACTGTAAATTTTCTGCGCTTACACAATCACTGACTTGTCCCTGTTTTCGGACAGATAACCGTTTTTTCATGCGTGATGTCGGACAACTGAAATCGTCCACTTCACCGGCAAGGAGTATTCTATGTATACTATCGGTTTCATCGGCTGCGGCAATATGGGTTCCGCCATCGCCTCGGCCGTCTCGAAGGTCATCGAACCCTCGCAAATCATATTGGCAAACAGAACTGCCGCAAAGGCGGAGGCTCTCGCTGCAACCCTTGGCTGCCAGACAGGAAGCAATACAGATGTAGTCAAAAACTGCACTTATATTTTCCTGGGTGTCAAACCGCAGATGATGGCGGATATGCTTCTGTCCCTGCAGCCGGTTTTGCAGGCGCGCACTGACCAGTTTGTCCTGGTCACCATGGCCGCGGGGCTTACCATCGCGGACATCCAGGCCATGGCCGGCGGGGCTTACCCGGTCATCCGCATTATGCCCAACACCCCTGTAGCCATCGGGCAGGGTATGATTCAGGCCTGCTCTTCTCCCGAGGTGACAGAAGACACACTTGCAGGATTTCAGTCTCTGATGGCAGAATGCGGGCGGCTGGATTTTCTGTCTGAGCGCCTGATTGATGCGGCCAGCGCCCTCTCCGGCTGTGGCCCTGCTTACGCGTATCAGTTCATTGAAGCGTTGGCGGACGGCGCTGTGGAATGCGGCCTGCCACGGCAGAAAGCCTATGAATATGCCAGTCAGACCCTGATCGGCGCAGCCTCTATGGTTCTTGAAACGGGAAAGCACCCCGGCGAATTGAAGGACGCGGTCTGCTCTCCCGGCGGCACAACCATCGCAGGTGTACATGCGCTGGAGCGCGGCGGATTCCGCTCTGCTGCCATGGACGCAGTGAAGGCCGCGTATGACAAGACAACCGCTCTGCAAAAATAATGTGGCTGTGGAAAGCATCGTCTTTAAAATATAAAGCACTTTTATCGTGATGATTAAGGTGGCAAAAAGGTATGATACTCTGACCCCCAAAGCCATAAATACGAATGCTGCCCAAAGGATGTACCCTGCGTAAGCTTTCGCTTTCCGGCCCTTTGTCCCCTACAGCATCGTAATGTCAGGAAAAGAGGTAAGACATGAATAAAATCGGAATTATCGGCGCCATGGAACTGGAAGTGGCCGCATTAAAAGAACAGATGAACTGTACGCGCAGACTGACCTGCGCGGGCATGGAGTTCTGGGAAGGAACCTTAAACGGCGCGAATGTCGTCATCGTCCAGAGCGGCATTGGCAAGGTGCTGGCCGGCATCTGCGTCCAGATCCTGGCAGACAAATTTGAGGTGACGCATGTGATTAACACCGGCGTGGCCGGTTCTCTGAACGCGGACTTAGACATCGGCGACATCGTGGTATCACAGGATGCCGTCTACCATGATTTTAATGTGACACCATTAGGCTACGCCCCCGGCCAGGTCCCCGGCCGCAGCGAAGTCGCCTTTACGGCAGATCCGGCACTCATTTCTGCAGCAATGGAAAGCTGTAAGCGGGTCAATCCCGACATTCACTGTCTTGTTGGCAGAATTGCCAGCGGCGATCAGTTTATTTCTGATAAGACCACAAAAGAGCGCATCATCCGCGGCTTCGCCGGCTACTGCGCTGAGATGGAGGGCTGCGCCATCGCCCAGGCGGCCACCGCCAACTCCATCCCCTTTGTCATCATTCGCGCCATCTCCGACAAGGCTGACGACAGCGCTGAGATGGACTATCCCACCTTCGAGAAGGCGGCCGCTCACCACAGCGCCCTGCTGGTGGCGGATATGGTACAAAGGATCTGATTACAGTATATTATTTA
>JAJPXG010000132.1 GCA_021205565.1 Lachnospiraceae bacterium
CCAGCACGCCACCGCTACCTGCTGCAGAGGCTGCCTGGAGAAATGGCACAGAATTCCGAAGGGCGCTGAACTGACAGATGAACAGCAGGAATATGTAGTGAACGTGTTGATGGAGTGGATTGAGAGACAAATGAGGTAAGGGAATAAGCAACCATCTCTTATAGAGGAACTGACTTTTTAAATTCTTCTGATGAACTCCCAGATTCCCATCATCAGTTCGCCCGGAATGAATTTTGCAGCTAATCTGTGGATCGTGCAGACAGGACCAGGCGTAGATACCGGCAATCCCAGTTTTGCGTCTGCAAGGGATCTTTTCACGACATTTCCGGATCGGGATGCAAGCGGAAAATGCCGGATAAAAGAACTGTTTCCTGTTTTTTGCGCGTTGCTGATAAATTCCGTATCCCTGATCCAGTATGGACAGACGGCTGTCACGTGAATTCCACTTCCCATAAGTTCTATCCTCAGAGAACGGCTGTAGCGATACAGGAAGGATTTCGTCGCAGAATAGACTCCGAGATATGGAAAAGGCTGAAAAGCGGCTGTAGAACAGATTTCAAGAATGCAGCTTCCTTTGTTCATGTAAGGAAGCACAAGTTGAGTTATGTTGACTGCCGCTTTACAATTCAGATCAATCATGCTGCTGCAGTCATCAAGAGAAATATCTTTCCAGGAACCGATTTTTCCAAAACCGGCAGCATTGACCAGATATTGTACAGATGGTTTTTCCTTCCTCAATATGGTGCTGATTACTTCAAATGATTCCTGACAGACTAAATCAAGAGGAATTGGCCGGATCGTACATGTGTTGCCGCTGGAAAGAGTTCGTTTGGACAGCTCGTCTAAGCGCTCTTTGCGGCGTGCGATCACCCATATCTCATCCAGACAGTTTTTCTTAAGAAGCTGCGAAACATATTCACGGCCAAGTCCGCTGGATGCCCCGGTTACAATCGCAATTTTTCCTGACAATTTCTTTCACCTCCGACACTATCCGCCTGGACGGTGTATCTTTCACAATCCGCGTTTTTGCATGTTCCTGCTTCGTTTTACAGCTATATCCGTCACAGCCGGATTGCTGAAAGATCGTAGTTCTTCCTCCATAATGTTCACTGCGACATCGACATACTGGGCATTATTCACATGATGGTTGGAATCAATGAATTCCTGAATAACCGGGACAGGTGTTCCTGCTGTCATATTTTCAGGCAGCTTAATTTTGCGGGGCGCATAATCCATGGAAATTCTTTCTTCCAATGCATATGCGGATTTTTCTGTTTCGTCCGGCTGAGCCGGTCTGCCTGTATCTGTATTGATGTATACCCATGGGGAGTTTGCACGGACAATGCAAATGTCATTTTCATCTGATATGCTGACATTTCTCCATCCAAGACATCCCGAAAATTCATACGGGATCGTCGTCACTGTTATTTTTTCAAACATTCCAGGGTAGCGGTCTATGACGATCTGCCACCCGGATAAAAGCCACAGGCGATGACGTTCTTTCAGATAATCCGGGCCAACACCCAGGGATTCTGACTGAAACAGACAGCAATCCTGTAAATAATTTATCAGACTTCTCAGACTTAAATTTCCCGTCTCATCTGTTTCACTGTACCGCACCTGACTTGTAAATGAATACATCCTGCAAAAATCTCCTTCACATAACACAATCGCTGTTTAACAAACTGACCTGACTATTCGCCAATGTTTTCTGACAACCCATCACAGAGAAATTATTATATGATTAGAATCATAATTCGGTTTTTGCGAAGATACAAGTTACATTTTTTAACTTTTGTCCTAAAATGCGTACAGCAGGACTGATGTCCTCTTATTTACAGAAAAGACCGCAGGGGTTTTCTGTCCCGCGGTCTTTCTATAGAGGAGATTATGAAATAAAACAGGAATAGAATAATTGTCAATAATCCATGTCGGCACCGCTTCCCGCCGGAGTCGCAGCAGCTGGCTCTTTGATGTCGCCTACCGCTGCTTCCGTGGTCAGCAGAGTGGATGTCACGCTGGTGGCGTTTTCCAGGGCGGTTCTTGTTACTTTCACCGGATCAAGAATTCCTGCCTGCACCATATCCACATATTTCTCATTGTAAGCATCGAAGCCAATGCCCACTTCGGAGTTGTGGACCTTGTCCACAATTACGGCGCCTTCCAGCCCCGCGTTTTCCGCGATGTAATAAAGCGGCGCTTCCAATGCCTTCATCACGATTCCCGCGCCGGTCTTCTCATCACCTTCCAGCGCATCAAAGACCTTTTCCACATCTTTTGATGCATGGACATATGCGGAACCGCCGCCGGCAATGATGCCTTCTTCCACAGCCGCTCTGGTTGCCGCGAGCGCATCCTCCATGCGCAGCTTCGCTTCCTTCATTTCTGTCTCGGTTGCGGCGCCGACACGGATCACGGCTACGCCGCCTGCCAGCTTGGCCAGACGATCCTGCAGTCTTTCTTTATCATAGTCAGAAGTGGTTTCCTCAATCTGGGAACGGATTTGAGAAACTCTGGCCTTGATGGCTGCCTTGTCGCCAAAGCCGTCAACAATAACCGTATTCTCTTTCTGTACCTTGACAGATTTTGCGTGACCAAGCATAGCCATGGTCGTATTCTTCAGTTCCAGGCCAAAGTCTTCGGAAATCACCTGACCGCCTGTCAGAACCGCGATATCCTGCAGCATTTCCTTGCGGTTATCGCCGTAGCCAGGAGCCTTCACGCCAACGACATGGAATGTGCCGCGAAGCTTATTGACAATCAGGGTGGAAAGCGCCTCCCCTTCAATATCATCCGCGATAATCAGAAGCTGTCTTCCTGCCTTTACAATCTCCTCCAGTAAGGGAAGGATTTCCTGGACATTGCTGATCTTTTTATCTGTGATCAGGATCAGCGGATCTTCCAGCACCGCTTCCATTTTCTGATTGTCCGTCACCATATAGGAAGAAACGTAACCTTTATCAAACTGCATTCCTTCTACCAGTTCAATTTCGGTCTTCATAGTCTTAGACTCTTCAATCGTGATCACGCCGTCCTCGGAAACCTTTTCCAGCGCGTCCGCAATCAGTTCTCCAACCGCATCATCCCCGGAAGACACTGCAGCGACCCTGGCGATCTGTTCCTTGCCGCTTACTTTCCGGCTCATACCTTTGATGGACTCGACAGCGGTGTCCGTTGCCTTCTTCATGCCTTTTCGCATTTCAATCGGATTGGCGCCGGCCGCAATGTTTCTCAGTCCTTCATGCACCACCGCCTGCGCAAGCACCGTTGCAGTTGTCGTGCCGTCTCCGGCCACATCGTTCGTCTTCGACGCCACTTCCTTAATCAGCTGTGCTCCCATGTCTTCAAACGGGTCTTCCAGTTCAATCTCTTTGGCGATTGTCACACCGTCATTGGTAACTAACGGGGAGCCATAAGACTTTCCCAGGACCACATTTCTTCCTTTTGGGCCAAGTGTCACACGAACCGTATCCGCCAGTTTGTTGACTCCTGTTTCAAGTGCATTCCTTGCCTCTGTATTATATTTTATTTCCTTTGCCATAAATGATCTGCCTCCTTAGATTCAATCATGTTCAGTCATTTTCAATGCGTGCAATAATATCGCTTTGCTTTACAATAATGTATTCGTCCTCACCCAGCTTTACAGCCGTTCCTGCATACTTGGAAAATACGACCTGATCCCCGGGCTGTACGATCATTTTTACTTCCTTCCCATCTTCCGTCTGGCCCGTCCCTACGGCGATGACCTCAGCCTCCTGCGGCTTTTCCTCCGGTTTGCCGGTCAGGACAATCCCTGATTTCGTTGTCGTTTCAATTTCCTTCTGCTTTAAAACGACCCTGTCTCCTAATGGTGTGAGCTTCATAATGAACTTCCTCCTTCTTTACTCTATTTTTTTAAGATGCCTGCTCAAACTGGCTGTTGTACAGCTCCGCATAGAAACCGTTCAGTTTCAGCAGTTCTTCATGGTTACCCTGTTCCACAATATCGCCGTCCCGCATCACCAGAATGATGTCCGCGTTTTTAATCGTAGACAGACGATGGGCAATTACAAAGCTGGTACGCTTGTCAGTCAGCTTGTCCATGGCCTGCTGCGTCACGATTTCTGTTCTGGTATCCACGCTGGAGGTTGCCTCATCGAGGATCAGCATCGGGCTGTTCTGGATCATGGCCCTGGCGATTGTCATCAGCTGTTTCTGGCCTGCGGAAATCGCTGTATTATCACGCAATACGGAATCGTAGCTATTCGGCAGCGCCTGGATGAAATTATGAATGCCGCAGGCCTTGCAGGCACGGATCATCTCTTCATCCGTCACGCCCTCCGTGTTATACAGAAGATTTTCCCTTACGGTTCCCTCAAACAGCCACGTATCCTGCAGCACCATGCCGAACTGGCTGTGCACATTGCTGCGCGGAATGTTTTCGGTCGGCACACCATCGATCAGGATGCTGCCGCCGGTCGGCTCAAAGAACCGCATCAGCAGGTTGACCATGGTGGTCTTGCCGGCGCCGGTGGGACCTACAATCGCGACCTTCTGGCCCGGTTTTACCTTCACGCTGAAATCATGGATGATTTCTTTCTCAGGCGCGCTCGGATAGGCAAACTTCACATGACGGAACTCAACCTCGCCGCGCACATGATCAATTCTCTGTGTCTTGGCGGATTCATCCTCCATTTCCTCCTCCGCGAGGAACTCAAACACACGTTCGGAAGCCGCTGCGCAGGACTGCACCTGGGTCATGGCCTGGGAAATCTGACGCAAAGGCGACTCAAACAGACGGGTGTAAATCAGAAACGCGGTAATTACGCCGAATGTAATGTTTCCGTCTATGATCTGCGAAGCACCCACGATACACACCGCCACATAGCCGAGGTTTCCGACAAATGTCATCAACGGCTGCATCAGGCCGGATAAAAACTGTGAACGGAAGTTGGCGTTTTTCACCGCCGTATTCAGCGAGGTAAATTTCTCATTGACCTCATCCTCCGCGTTCAGGATACGGATCACATCATGTCCGTTGTACATTTCCTCGATATACCCGTTCAGGTTGCCGAGGCTTTCCTGTCTGGCCGTAAAATATTTCTGAGAGCGGCTCATAATCACCACCATCAATACAAGGCCGATAATCGTTGCCAGGACGGTGGTCGTCGCCATAATCCAGTTGGTATAATACATCATAATCAGGCAGCCGATAAACTGTGCCACTGCCGTGACCAGGTTTGACAGGCTGTTGGACATGGCCTGCCCGATCATATCCACATCATTGGTCATGCGGGAAAGCACATCACCGGCCGCGTTGCCGTTAAAATATTTTAACGGCAGACGGTTAATCTTGGTGCTGATGTCGCCGCGGAGCCTTTTGGCGGTTCTCTGGGTCACAGTCTGCATGATGTAATGCTGGACAAAGCTGCAGACTGCGCTTGCCAGATAAATGCCGACCAGCAAAAGCGCCACACTGCGAATGCCGTCCATGTCAATTTCAGTGGAAAGACCGTCATATAAATAATCGGATATCCGGCTTAACTGATTCGGACCGATAATCGTAAAGACTGCGCCGACCGCCGCGAGAATCAGGGCGAATATCACAATCCCCAACTGGCTGCTGATATAGGACATCAGGCTTTTGATTGCGCCCTTCATGTCCTTTGCTTTTCCACCGCCGCCCATTCCGCGGCCCATGGGGCCTCGCCCCATCGGTGCTCTTCCCTGGGCGGACGGTCTGTTCATATTATTTGATTCTGGCATAATACAATCACCTCCTTATGCGTTCGCCGCCAGCTCATCCGCAGAGAGCTGAGACAAGGCGATCTGCTGGTAAACCGGGCAGTTTTTCATCAGTTCCTCGTGGGTTCCGATGCCGGCAACCGCACCGTTATCCAGCACCACAATCCGATCCGCGTTGCGGATGGTTCCGATTCTCTGGGCTACGATCAGACAGGTCGTTCCCTTCAGATCCTTTTTAATCCGCTTACGCAGGATCTGATCTGTCTTGTAATCCAGAGCCGAGAAAGAATCATCAAAGATCAAAATCTCAGGCTTGCGCGCGACAGCTCTCGCAATCGCGAGTCTCTGCTTCTGACCGCCGGATACATTGCTGCCGCCCTGCGCGATCCAGCTTTCCTCTCCATTATCCATGGTTTTTACAAAATCCGTGGCCTGCGCGATATCCAGCGCCTTTTCCACATCGGCATCTGTCGCCTTCTGCTTTCCTTTTCCGAACTTTATATTGCCCTTCACAGTGTCCGCGAACAGCGTTGTCTTCTGCGAAATATATCCGATCTTGCTGTAGAGAGTTTCAAAGTTGTAGGTCGAGACGTCTTTGCCGTCCAGCAGAACCGCGCCTGACGTGACGTCATATAACCTGGCAGCCAGTCCGACCAGTGTGGATTTTCCGGATCCGGTTGCGCCGATGAAAGCAACCGTCTCTCCCTTCTTCGCCGTAAAGGAAATATGCTTCAGGCAGTCCTCGGAAGCGTCCGGATAGCGGAACGACACGTCCTTAAACTCAATACAGCCTGTCTTTTCAGAGCCTGTTTCCGTACCCTCCCTGACAGCAATATCACTGTCAATCACTTCATTGATACGGCCTGCGGAAACCTGCGCACGGGGCAGCATCATGAAAATCATCAGCAGCATGACAAAGGACATAATGACATAGAGTCCGTAGGAACTGAAGGAAACCACGTCGCCCAGCATCAAAGAACGGTCTGAGATCGCCGCTGCGATTTCCGCCGCCGTCCCGGTAAGAGGTACTTCAATATTATTGATCAGCCAGGCTCCTACATAATAGACACCCACGCTGACGCAGCTCTGTACAAACATCATAATCGGGGAAAGAACCGCCATCCCGCGGCCGGTGAACAGCTGCGTCTTCATCAGGCTCATGTTGGCCTTCTCAAATTTATCCTCCTGATATTTCTCAGCATTGAACGCGCGAACGACACGGATGCCGTTTAAATTTTCCTCTGTAATCCGGTTCACATCGTCGATCTGCTTCTGGACAATGCGGAATTTCGGAATCATGATCCCCAACAGGACAATCATCGAGCCGACGATGATGACGACCGCTGCAGCCACCACCGTAGACAGCTGCCAGCTCTTGCCCACAATCTTAATGATCGCCCAGATGGCCATGATCGGGGCACGCAGCATCATCTGCAGTCCCATGGCAATGATCATCTGAATCTGTGTGATATCATTGGTGGTACGGGTGATCAGGCTGGCGGTGGAAAACTTTTTGATTTCCCCGCTTCCCATCGCGGAAACCTTCTGGAACACCTTCGTACGTACATCAAAGGAAAAATCTGACGCTATCATGGCTGCCAGATATCCCACAATCACGGTCATCAGCGCGCTGCAGAGCGCACAGCCTAACATCTTTGCACCGGCGTCATAGTACTGCGAAAGCTCCGTGACCTCACTGCTGATCAATACCGTAATCTCTGCCGTGTAATCCGGCAGACGCAAATCAAAATATACCTGACCGCAGACCAGCAGTACGCACAGAAGCGCCAGCCACCTGTCCTTGGTCTTCATGTTGCTGAAAATATGAAACATGCAAATCCCTCCAGTCTTATTTCAAATCATAAGCGATTCAAGCGCCTTACGGCTCTTATTTTTACCTTTTTCTCTCTTTGTGCTCTTTGCTCTTCGGGTCCGCCGCCCAGAGTTCATCCGCCGTCTCTTTCCACGCGTTTGCGTAAGGCGTCGTTTTATCGCACAAAGCGTCTACATCCTCCGGACTCTGATAATCCGTATTCATCGCCCCGGTCTCTTTTACCATCGTGCGCAGACATTCCGGATTCTCCAGCATCGGGCATGGGCGCATCATGTTTTCGTTAAACGGCTGCTGATCGTGGTATGCCTGGAAGAGTGGACTCTTCAGCGCCTCCTTCAGCGTTGTATTGCGGATATTGCAGTTGGAATAATGAATAAATACACAGGGCTCCACATCTCCCTTCGCGTTGATATGAAGATAGTATCTTCCTCCGGCAATACAGCCATGCACATACTCCGCGTCGTTCTGGAAATCCAGAGTAAAGAGTGGCTTTGTTTTCCGGAATTCCCGGATTTGCTGATACATCTTTTTACGCTGTTCGGGCGTCGGCAGCAGTTCAGTGGACGCGTCATTTCCCACCGGCATATAGTGGAAGAACCACGCAAACAATGCCCCGCAGTCCACCAGCTTGTCAAAGTATTCCTCACTGCTTACACTTTCTATGTTCGCAGAAGTATAGCAGGAGGAAACACCGAAGGGGAGTCCCCGTTCCTTTAACAACTGCATGGCGTGCATCACCTTCGCATAAATTCCATCTCCGCTGCGGCTGTCGTTTGCCTCCTCTGAGCCTTCCAGGCTGAATGCCGGCACAAAATTCTTCACCCGCAGGATTTCATCGCAGAATGCCTCATCGAAGAGTGTGCCGTTTGTGAACGCCAGGAATTCACAGTCCGGATGCATCTCACAGAGTTTGATGATGTCCTTTTTGCGCACAGTCGGCTCGCCGCCCGTATAAATGTACATGTATACGCCGATTTCCTTGCCCTGTCGAATGATGGAGTCAATTTCCTCCAGCGTCAGGTTCAGCTCATGTCCGTATTCCGCAGCCCAGCAGCCGGTACACTTCAGATTGCATGCGCTGGTCGGATCCAGCAGAATTGCCCACGGGGAGTTGCAGTGATTTTCCCGCATGTTCTCCTCCTGCCTTTTACCTCCTTCCAGGCTGGCATTGATGATGAAGTTCTCAAAAAATGTTCTGCGAACCTCAGGATTCATCTGGTAAACCCGCATGATCAGGCGGTACCAGTTGCTGTCCTTATCCTGTATCGCGTTCCGGATTGCTTCCCTTTGTCCCGCATACCAATCCTTTGGTGTATACTTATCTACTAACGCCATCAGCTTCGGAATGTTCGTCTCCGGGTCTTTTTCAAGATATCCGAGCGCCTGCTTCACCACAGTTTCCGTTACACTTGTTTTTGCTTTTTCTGTCAGTTTCATAATGTTTCCTCCTCTTTTGCACAACATCTGTTGCACAACATCTGTTGCGTAATGTATAGTAACACCGCAAGTTTCATTCATCAAGCCACAATTTCCGACATTTGTCGCATTTTTGAAACCGGCCTCTTGTGTTTTTGCGACAACTGTTGTAGACTACGTTTCTGGAAACCGGAGTATCCAAAACACAGGATACAGTCCGGTTACAGCCATTCATTATTCAAAAAAAGGAGGAAGAAATACGCAATGAATAAGCATCCAAAAGTGACCGACGCGACACGGGAGGCCTTTGTGTCAGCCTTCTTTCTGCTTGCCGGGAAAAAGAAAATCAGTCAGATTACCATCCATGAAATCACGGATCTCGCCGGATACAACCGCACGACCTTTTACCGCTATTTTGAGGACGTGTATGCCCTGATCGAATACAGCGAAAAGGAATTTCTGCTGAACATACGTAAGGCAATTGAAAAACAAAGCACGGGAGGACAGCTCAACGAAAGCCAGTTTTTCAGGACACTCATTCAATACTTCCATGAAAATAAAGACCGGATATCCGTTCTGCTGTCTGAAGAAAACCGCGCGCATTTTTTAAGAAGGATTTCCGAAAACGTAACCGACACCCTGTACCGGAAAGGGAATGACACGTCAAAGAAAAAAGTCATCCGGGATATTTATTATTTTGGAATCTTTTACGCGATCAGCATCAACCTGCAAAGCGAGAACGCTCTGTCAGACGAAGACCTGCTTGATATCATCCGGAAAATGTTCGACAGCTGGTACCTGCCGGAGATGATGGGTAATGGATAAAGGAAAAGAATAGCAGGTAAAAAAACAGGAAATGAGATACAGAAGGTGGAAAATACATTATGGTTTATACTTTATTATCTCTTTCAGTCGCCGCGTTTGCGGGTCTTTTGATGACCCGTGTTTTAAAGCCCTTAAAACTGCCGTCCGTCACCGCTTATCTGATCGCCGGCGTTCTGGTCGGTCCGTACTGCCTGGGGCGCCTTGGCATAGAGGGACTGGGATTTGTCACCATGGAAAGCGTCAACGATCTGGATGTGATCTCCGATGTAGCCCTCGGCTTTATTGCTTTTGCCATAGGCAATGAATTTCGCCTGACCCAGCTGAAAAAGACCGGTAAACAGGCAACTGTCATCGGGATTACACAGGCTCTTATGGCAACTCTTTTAGTGGATATTGCGCTTTTGCTTGTCTCCACGGCAACGAACGGAAAGCTGACTGCAGCGCAGGCTATCACCCTTGGTGCCATCGCGACAGCCACCGCACCGGCGGCGACTCTGATGGTGGTGCGCCAGTATAAGGCAAAGGGGCCTCTGGTTGACCTTCTGCTGCCGATTGTCGCCCTGGATGACGCGGTAGGACTGGTGGTATTCGCGGTCAGCTTCGGCATCGCGCAGGCTATGGTGACAGGTTCTTACAACCTGATTTCCATTATCATCAATCCGCTGCTGGAAATTGTTCTGTCCCTGGTGCTCGGTGCGTTGATGGGGTGGCTGCTCACACAGCTGGAAAAACTGTTTAACTCCAATTCCAACCGTCTGACGCTGTCCATTACCTTCGTCCTTCTGACCACGGCACTGTCCATGCTCGAGTTCGACGTTGGCCCTGTCACCATCAGCTTCTCTTCTTTGCTGGTGTGCATGATGCTGGGTACTGTTTTCTGCAATCTCTGCCCGCTGTCACATGAAATCATGGCACGGACGGACAGCTGGACCAATCCGCTTTTTGCGGCTTTCTTTGTCATTTCCGGCGCACAGCTGGAGCTGGATGTTTTTCTGGACGGCACCATTGTGCTGATTGGCCTTGTCTACATCATTACCCGCTCCGCCGGAAAATATATCGGCGCCTTTGTTTCTGCCAGGGCGACACACTGCAGTGACACCATCTGTAAATATCTTGGCATCACGCTTCTGCCGCAGGCAGGAGTCGCTCTTGGCATGTGTGTCACCGCACAGCAGCTGGGCGAGCAGGGCGAACTGATCCGCAACATCACCCTCTTTGCTATTCTCATCTACGAGCTTATCGGTCCGATGCTGACGAAAGCTTCCCTGACAAAGGCCGGAGAAATCCAGCCTATGAGCGAAGAGGCGAAAAACCGCCGTCAGGCGAAACTGGAAAATGTAAAGAACACGCCGTACGAAAGACATGAAAAGCCAAGACACTTATAAAAGGAAAAGGATAGCGATCGTGACCATGACCAGGATAAGACTTTTTCACCAAAATTTCAGAATTGAATGCGACAATCCGGGCTGCGGTGTTGTTGTAATGAAACCTGTACGATGTTAGTATAAGAATATCATAAAAGGCCGGAAGGGAGGTTTCACATGAAAAACATTATCACAATCAGTCGGGAGCTGGGCAGCGGAGGCCGCACAATCGGAAAGCTGGTCGCGGAGCGAAAAAACATCCCCTATTACGACAGAGAATTAATCGATGAGGCCGCTAAGCTATCCGGGGTTCCGGCAGAATATATTGAAAAGTCGGACCAGAAAATCACCAACAGCTTTCTTTATAACCTGGCCATGGGAACCAGCTATGGCTACGGTATGCTGGAAGAAGCCAGCGGGCAGCCTCTTCCTTTAACCACACAGGTTTTCTGTGCACAGCAGGAAATTATCAGAAATTACGCGAATGCCGGAAGCTGCGTCATTGTGGGCAGATGCGCGGACTACATCCTCAGAGATCGGAATGATGTCCTTCGCGTCTTTATCTATTCGGATATGGAAAAACGTGTTGAGCACAGTGTGAAGGAGTATGGAATGTCGGAAACAACCGCGCGAAGCGAAATCGCCCGTTCCGACAAAGAGCGCGCCCGTCATTACAGTATGTTTACCGACAAAGACTGGGGCGACCGGAAGAATTATGACATTTTGTTGAACAGCGGCGCACTGGGCTACGAAGCCTGTGCCAGGATCATCTGCTCTTGTATGGAAAAAATATAAAGAAGCTCTGCTGCCCGGATAAACAAGAGTAAAGCCGAAAAATAAAAGATCTGCATTTTGTAGATATACCCCTGTGATAGTCTTCTGGAATTCATCCGGAATTTCTGCCGCAGGGGTAATTTTTTCACCTGTAAAAGGACTTTGCCCTATCAGAGTATATCTCCATTCATCGCAAACACACCTCTTATGAACCGTACAACACTTGCGCAAAGATCGTCGGTTGATGAACGCTGGTCAAAAATGCTATAATAACTCAACTAATGGAAGGAAGGTTCTTTATGAGCTGGTCATTGAACGAAATACCGGATCTTTCCGGTAAGGTGATGATTGTGACCGGAGCCAACAGCGGCCTTGGTTTTGAAACGACAAAGGAGCTTGCCCGTAAAGGGGCAAAAGTTATCATGGCTTGCCGAAATCCCCAGAGGGCGGACACGGCCAGGAAAAAGATTGTGGATGAAATCCCGGACGCTAATCTGGATGTCATGATCTTAGATCTTGCCAGTCAGAAAAGTGTTTCTGATTTTGCAGACGCGTTTCTGGAAAAATATGAAAGGCTTGATGTACTCGTCAACAACGCGGGAATCATGGCTGCACCTTATTCAGAAACGGTTGACGGGTTTGAAAATCATTTTGCCACAAACTATCTCGGACATTTTGCACTGACCGCAAGACTTTTTTGTTTGTTGGAAGCGACACCCGGGGCAAGGGTTGTCTGTGTCAGCAGTCTGGCCTATTTTTTTGGAAATAAAATCAACTTTGATAATCTGTACTATAAAAACCGAAAAGGGTTCGGCAGATGGAGGGCATATGGACGTTCCAAAATGGAAATGCTGCTGTTTGCCTATGAGATGCAGCGCCGTCTGACGGCGGCAGGGAAATCCACAAAAGCACTTGCTGCACATCCCGGACTGGCACAGACAAATATCATGCCTGCACAGGCTAAGAACG
>JAJPXG010000055.1:0-6588 GCA_021205565.1 Lachnospiraceae bacterium
AGATGATACACTTACATGAATTCGTTCTCAACGACTTGCCTATGTTCTATCATGACGCATACTTCTACTGTTTGTATAAGTCACTGAAAAATCAAATTGCTGACTTAGATGATCGGATTGAGGCACGTGGACATCTGCTGAATGAACAGCAGCTATATAGGCAAGGAGGATTACACAATATTTTGTTTCTCCTGAAAAGTTTTGACTTGGATTTGAAGAAGGGATATAAGCTGGGAACCGTATTCGGGTATGGATATGTTGAAGAACAAGCCCAATTTGGTAATTGATATATTTTGGCGATAGCTAAACCTTTTAGCGATAGCTCATACTTTTTGGCGATAGCTTTGATAGAAAGGAAGGTGGGGACAAAACCTATGCAGACGGCAGCACCAAGACAAAATTTTAGAATGTCGAGCGGCGGGATTTTCTCTGCCTGCGCAAGGAGCAAAAGTCGCAGAAATGCCCGTTTTACAAGCATTTCAGCCGCTTCTGCCCTGGCTTACACAGAAAACTCTTGTATCAAAGATAGCGTCGGGATAGATGAGGCCTGCGTGAGCGCGGATATCTTCACTTATGATTCCAGCAACTCCAATGTGGCCTACATTGACATTCCGCTTCAGAAACCGGCAAGCACCACCATCCGTGAGACCTACGGTGTGGATGAGATCGCTCTGGGCGGATACACCATGACGGACAGCGGCTATACCTCGGCGGATGATGTGATCACCTATTCTGCCAATGATATGTCCGTGGCGGATGTGGACGGCGACGGCGAGTATGAGTATCTGCTGCAGTGGGAGCCTTCCCTTTCCAAGGACGTATCCCAGCAGGGCTACACAGGCACGACTATTCTTGACTGCTATGAGCTGGACGGCACACTGCTGTGGAGACTGGATCTGGGCATCAACATCCGTGCCGGTGCGCACTACACGGAGTTCGCTCTCTATGACTTTGATTATGACGGCGGAGCGGAGCTGATCGTCAAGACCGCCCCCGGCACACAGATGACCATTTATGAGCTTGATGAGAATGGTCAGAATGTCACCGATGAAAACGGTGATCTGGTGGTTTCCGAGAGTTACTATGTGACCAACACGGAATCTGCCATCGAAGAATACGGCGACAGCGATACGCTGGACACCACCAGCTTTGTATTCTCAGCGGAGGATTACAGAGAATACCTGATTGATGTCTTCATGGACTGGGGTGTTTGGAGCCGTTATTCCGAGGAAACAGTGGCCAGTGCCATTGACGGCATCTGGTCTGACAACCTTGTGACCATGTTCACCACCTCTTATGAGTGGTCGGACAGCACTTTCTACACCGGTGAAGTATCGGGCAATGCCAATGTGACATTTACATTGACCGAAAACACGACTGTGGAAGAGATTCGGCAGTATATTCCTGATTATGAGGAAGGCGACGTTTTAGTAAACGTAGCTCTGTATGATGAGGACGGCAACCTTCAGTATGTTTCCAGCTCATCAGGATCCAATCCTGTGATGAAGACAGTGAAGGTAGAGGATGTGGTAAATTATTACGGCAATTATGACCTGGCGTCCTGTAATCATGACGGCGGTTATACTGAGGAGGAAGCCACCATCCTTGCGGATTATTTCCTGACTCACTATGAGTATCGTATGAAGAAGCACAGCCTTGAAACCTGGGAAGGCTACGTGGTAACCGGACCGGAGTATGTGACTCTCTTCGACGGCGACGGCTCAGAACTGGATACTGTGGACTGGTATTATGAACGTGAGGACGACGGCCTGCTCTGGGGCGACTATGCCATGAACTATATCGAGCCGGGCAACCGTGTTGACCGCTTCAACGTGGCGGTGGCTTATCTGGACGGCGAGACAGCCTCCTGCATTATGGGCCGCGGCTATTACACCAGGACCACCATGGTGGCCTACAACGTAGTAAACGGCAAGCTGGTGGTGGCAGGAGCCATTGATTCCGGCTGGACAGTGATGACCAACCCCTTCAACGACAGCCCACACGGTTATGATGGATGTGATCCTGTGAATGGAACCCTTTCCGGCCAGGGCGATCACTACATCACAGTGGCGGATGTGGATGGAGACGGCTGCCAGGATATCATCAACGGCGGCGCCATTGTCTCCTATAAGAACGGCGATCTGTATCTGTACAGCTCCGGCGGCGACTACTTAAACGGCGGCACCAGCGATACCTGGGCCAAGTACGGACACGGCGACGCGATTCATGTGACGGATATTGATCCTGACAATCCTGGTCTGGAGATCGTATCCTGCTTTGAGGGCGGCACGGGCGCACCCTACAACTGGGCTCTGCGCGACGCCAGAAGCAATGTGGTGCTCTTTGGCGCTCCCGGCACCACTGACTATGGCAGAATCATTATCGGCGACAACCTGACCGATGTGAGCGGCCTGGAGATCAGCGCCGGTTATGACGCTAAGGGCAATGCGGTGACGCTTTATGGTGTTGGCACCAATATGAACATCAAGTGGGATGAGGATATGTCCACTCAGTTTGTCAACAACACCAGCAACATCACCATCACCGGAAACGTGAATAACGCTTCCTATACTTACCTGACGGCCAACGGATATGTGACCAACAACAGCACCAAGGGCAATCCCAGCCTGGTAGCGGATCTGTTCGGTGACTATCGCGAAGAGATCATTTTACCGAAGTCCGACAGCTCAAGCCTCAGAATTTATATGAATGTTGAGGAGAGCACACACAAGGACTACACGCTGATGCAGAACGCGCAGTACCGCGTGGACATTGCGTCTCAGAACTCTTCCTACAATCAGCCGGCGTACACGGATTATTACTACGCCAGTGATACTGACTGGACCAGAGTGACGATTCCGGCACTTGCGTCGCTGAATGCAACAACAGGCGGAGATGATACAGGTGATACTGGCGACACAGGTGACACTGGCGATGCGGGCGACACAGGGAGCACTGGCGATACTGGTGACACAGGGAGCGCTGGCGACACAGGCAACACAGGTGATACGGGCAGCACAGATGATAGTACCGCCTCTGTGAGTGGCGGCTCTGATGACGGCGAATCTGATTCTGTGGATAAGGCATCTCTTCAGGCGGAAGTGAATAAGGAATCAACCGTTGATGAGAGCAAGTATACATCAGAGAGTTATAAGATTTATACTGAGGCTCTGGACAAAGCCAAGACCGTCCTGAATGATCCGAATGCAACACAGGAGGAGGTTAATGCGGCTCTTGCAGAACTTCAGGCGGCTAAGGCAGCTTTGGTACTGGCTAACGGTACCTACATTGTCAGCCCCAAGACCTATGACGGCACCGTTCAGGATTATGACGCCGAAAAGTGGGCAACTCTTGACACTGCCACAGCATTGTTGGAAGTGAAGGTGGGCCTGTTCGACGACAGCAGCACAGTCTTTGATTTTGATGTGATTTTGGTCAATCGGATCAATGAAACTCTGGACGCTCTGTATGACATCAAGAATATGCCTCTGGCGGACACCACAGACGGTCAGAACCTGATGGAGCTGTGTGATGAGGCCTACGCAGAAAGAAGCATCTACACTGAGGCCAGTATCGCAAATCTGGTAGAGGCTATGGATGCCTATGATGCGGCAGAAGCACTTCTGGATATTACAGATGAGGTAAATGACACCATCGAGGTACTGGAGTACTGGCTGACTGGTGTCAGCACTGATGGGGAGGATCCTTACGCTGGATACTTTGATTTTGATAATACCCAGACCGGCGGATCCAAGTATGATAACACGCTTGCCTATCTGACCGATGGATGGACTTCTGTGGGTACCATAGATGGATATCCTTATCTGACGCTTTACAGTGAAGAGACTGGTTACGGCGTCACTGAGGCAGTGGCCGGCAGAAACAGAGGCAGTGATGATACCATGCTGACAGACTTCATGATGGGCGGCACCTTTAAGGTTGACCTGCCTGCAGGAGAATATAATGTCACGGTATATAGTGGCGATGCGAGCGGCACGGGAAGATCCTGTTATCAGTTCTATGTTGATTATGATGATAGCACCGGAGAAGGAACGCTGGTTGCGGAACTGGAAAATCAGACTCCATCATCAGGCAATTTCCTTGAGAGAACCGTGAACTTTACACTGGATGAGGATGCCACATTGACAGTCTGCACAGTCAATGGCAGCGGCACGACCTACACCAACGGGATCATCATTGAGCAGTACATCGCGGCTACTGTTGAAGTCGCTGACACTTCTCTGCTTGTAGCTCTGATTGAGCAGATCGAGGCTGAGATGGATGCAGGCACCCTGGTAGAGTCAGATTATACGCTGTCCAGCTGGGAAGCGCTCTCTGAGGCTTTAGCAAACGCGAAGGCGGCCATTGAGGCCGGCGACGGAAATCTGACAGCTCAGGAGAACGAGATTTACTATACCGCACTGTCAGAAGCTTATGCAGGTCTGACGGCACGTACAGCCAGCGGCCAGTATGCCATTGACTTTGGCCCGGCACAGGAAAGTGATGAACAGAGCGCACAGGTCGCTACCAACATCCTTCTGTCAGGCTACTTTGAAAATGTACCTGCAGAAAATGAGCTGATGACCGGAGCGGAGCTTTACGAGACCAATGTGAACGACAACGGTCTGCACTATGGCTTTACCTCCGAGGTTTCCAGCACCTTTACCTCTAATGGCGGCGCGTATTTCAGAGATTTCGTATACTGCGCAGGCGGAGACTCCTATACCTTTAAGGCTGATCTGCCGGCAGGCACTTATGCGGTCTATGTATACACCGGCTGCAAGGATGCTGCGAATACAACCCAGTTCTATTTTGGCAACGGCGAAGCTGTATTAGCTTATGATGGTTCGGAGTCCTCAACTCCTTCCGAGGTGGTTGACGGCAGGACAGTTTACACGCAGACCTCCAGCTCCGGCGGACAGTATTCCACGCCTGACTGCATCTATCTGGTGACAGTCACCGAGGATTCCAGTACTCTGAGCTATGTGAACGGTGTGTCCATGGGAACCCTTTCCATCACCTTCTTTGACAACACTTCTACTGACGAGGTGACTGCCAGACTCTGCGGTCTGTGCATCTGCCCTCTCAGCGATACTGAGCTGGCGAACCTGGGCGTAGAGCCGGAACCGGAGGAGGAGCCTGCAGACTACGGTGATACGTATGCCGACTATGTGGATGTGCAGGTATACGGCAGTTATGATTTTGGTACCAGAAATGGCAGCCCGAGCGGCTGGATTTCAACCGGCACTACAGCATACAGCGAAAGCCTGGGCTATGGATATCTGACAACTTCAACCATCGATACCAGCAAGGAAAGTTCCATTACTCAGAGTGATCCGGCGACAGACATTGAAGCTGCCTGCTCTGACTTTGCATATGCCAGCGATGAGCTTTCATTCGCGGTGGATGTTCCCGCCGGTACCTATAAAGTTGAGGTATATGCAGGAAACGGCACAAGCAACAGTGCATACAATGAAAACAAGATTTATGTCAACGGCGCTTATCTTGGAAAGGTCAGCACCAGCACCGCTGTATCTGACATTCTGATGACCGGCTATGTTACCTTTGCAGAGGCTGGCCAGATCGTGATTACGGCCTCCAATGCGGATTGCCGTGCTTTCCTGAATGCGGTAGTGATCACTGAGATCGCTCTGGAATCGGAAGCCAGCGCAACAGCAGTTGATCAGGTTCCTGCTGAAGTAGCTGAGCCGACTGGAGAAGCAGCATCTGAGGCTGAAGGCGAAACCGGAGAAGCCGTGGAAACGGAAGATCCCGAAGCCGCCGATGAAGCTGCGGAAGGCGAAACCATGGAAACGGAAAATCCCGAAGCCGTCAATGAAGCTGCTGACGCAGGAGAGGCTGAAGGCGCGGGTGCTGACTCCGCAGAAGAAGCCAATGCTGACGAGAATCCCTCGCAGGAAGAAAGTACTCCTGAAGAGACCGGTTCAGATGAGGCAGTTACTGCGGATGGGGAGTAAACCCTGATATTTTCCCGGACAGATGATTTATGATGAATGACAGAATAATCTGACGTTCATGATCTGAAAGGACAGACACAGGGGGTGGCAGTATCGTCCCCCTGTCTGTTTGCAGACTGTTCACAGTCGGTTTGAAGCCTCAATCATAACAGATGAGATCCTCACCTGGGACTGATTATGACTTCAAACAGGCTGAGAAACAGCCGCATTTCTGTCCGCTTTGGGGGAAAGGTATGGTAAACACTTGGACTGGAAAAAAACAATCAATGATATCAGAAAGTGGACGCAGACCAGAACCGGCATCACCGCCATCTGCTGTGCGGTCTGCGTGATTGTGATTATTGTCGTTGCCGCCGTGATTTCTTCAACGAATAAGACAGGTACAGAAGAGGAAGCTGTGGAGGCTTTGACGGAGGGGATCGCAGAAGAGGCCGAGGAGAAATCCCTTCTGGAGCAGGATATTGAACTTCTGGAATCCCTGGGAATTCCTGTTCCGGACAAAGAGGTGGATATCGTGGCCCTGCAGGAGGAGACCAATGAGGACATCTACGCCTGGATTTACATTCCGGACACGGCGATCGACTATCCGATTGTGCAGGATCCTGATGAC
>JAJPXG010000055.1:6598-9361 GCA_021205565.1 Lachnospiraceae bacterium
TCTGAGCCACAATCTTGACGGCAGCGACGGCTATCCCGGCTGCATTTATTCGGAAAATTACAACAGCACTGATTTCACAGATTCCCACACCGTTCTGTACGGCCACAATATGTCCGACGGCTCCATGTTCGGCGACCTGGACGATTACAGCGACGAGACCTTCTTTGAGGAACATCCGTACATCTACATCTATACGGAGACACGGCTTTTCGCCTATGAAATCTACGCTGCCTACAGATCAGGGGATGAGCACCTGCTGTTAAACTATGACCTGACAGACACCTCTGTATTTCAGGAATACCTGACCACGGCTCAGACCACCGCTGAGAACGCCCGCGGCATCTACACCGCCTCCTGGGAACCCACCGGTGAGGAGCACATTCTCACGCTGTCTACCTGCGTAGCCGCCAACGAGACCAAGCGCTACCTGGTGCAGGCCATCCTGGTCGAAGAGTGATCCTGTGAATGTTGTGGGTGTCTGTGCCATGACAGATATCAATTGTATCATTAAAAAATTTCATTACAAAAAAAGGGAGCCGCTGCCTCAAATAATTTCTTTTCTGTCTGCAGCGGCTCCCTTTTTCATGCTATCGTCAGTGATGGGCGGGAGTTTTACGTGGTATTTCTGCTGGAGGATCAAATCGCAAATTCTTCGTACAATCTTTTGCAGTATTCCTCGTCCGTGGCGCCCTCATGGCAACCTCACTCCGTCCGGTTTCATATCAGACAAAAATTTATGATGGAATATATCCGTCATACCATAACGAACCGTAACGCGGAAAAGGAAATTCAGAACCTGACATAAAAATTTGAGGCTTGCATGGCGGGTTCTTTCTTTGTATAATAAAAACATTCTTTTTACCTCAATTGTACAAACTCTCCCTTGTACCGGCTGAAATTTGATGTTATTCTTATCCCGACAAATGTAAATAATGAAGATATAAGGCATGAAAATAAGAAGAGGGAGAGGAATTACTCAATGATAAAACTTGTAATCTCCGACGTGGACGGGACGATGGTGAAGGAAAGCTCGCCGCAGATGTATCCGGAATATTTTGAGATGATCCGTAAGCTTCGGCAGAAGGGCATTTATGTGGTGATTGCCAGCGGCAGGCAGTATCCGTCGGTGCGGCGTCTGTTTCATGAGGTGGAGGATCTGGTGTGGATTATCGGGGACGGCGGGGCGACGTTAAAGATGGACGGTCCGGTGGAGGCGTTTAAGGAGATTCCGAAGGAGTGGGTGCGCGAGGCCTGGGCGGACGCTGAGAAAATCCCGGACGGCGACGGCATTCTCTGCGCACCGGAGTGCGCCTACGCGCCGGATGAGAACTCGGAGATGTTTCAGCTGATGAAGGGAAATTATCATTATTCCATTGAGAGCCTGCACGGCTGGGACACGATACCGGATGCGCCGGTGACGAAGTTTACATTATACAGAAAGACAAATGTATGGGAATACGCGTCGAAGGAATTCCTTCCTAAGTGGGAAGGGCGGATGCACTGCTCCGTGGCCGGAGAATGGTGGATTGGCTGCGCGATGCCCGGCGTCAATAAAGGCGCGGCGCTTAAGATTATTATGGAGCGTATGGGGATTTTACGGGAGGAAGTGCTGGCGACGGGCGATAACCCGAATGATCTGGAGATGCTCAAGGCGGCGGGAAGATCCTACGCGGTGGAGAGTGCGCACCCGGATTTGAAGGCGGCTGCGGACGGGATTATTCCTTCTTATGAGGAGATGGGCGTGCTGAAGCTGTGGCAGCAGGTTCTGAAGGACGCGGAATAGAAACAGGGAGGAAAATCGGATGAATGAAAACATTGCAACATTGCAGACCTGGTTACAGGAAAGCGACAACGTGGTTTTTTTCGGCGGCGCGGGGGTATCCACCGAGAGCGGCATTCCGGATTTCCGCTCCGTGGACGGCCTGTATAATCAGCAGTATGACTATCCGCCGGAGACGATTTTAAGCCACACCTTTTACAAGCATTACACCAGCGAATTTTACCGGTTTTATAAAAATAAGATGCTTTTCCCGGACGTGGCGCCGAACGCCGCGCATAAGCGGCTGGCCGAGTGGGAAGCCATGGGCAAGGTGAAGGCTGTGGTGACGCAGAATATCGACGGCCTGCACCAGAAGTCGGGCAGCAGGGTGGTGCTGGAGCTTCACGGCAGTGTCCTGCGCAATTATTGTGAGCGCTGCCACAAATTTTACGATGTGAATTATATCATCGAGAGCGAGGGCATCCCCACCTGCAGGATCTGCAAGGGGACGATCAAGCCGGACGTAGTGCTCTACGAGGAGGGGCTGGACGATGCGACGCTGCGCAAATCCGTCCAGTACATTCACAACGCGGATGTACTGATTGTGGGCGGGACTTCTTTAAATGTTTACCCGGCGGCGGGGCTCATCGATTATTATCAGGGCAATAAGCTGGTGTTAGTCAATAAGTCCGCGACGCCGAAGGACAGCGCGGCGGATCTGATTATCCGCGAGCCGATTGGAGAGGTATTTCAACAGATCGAGCTGCACTGACAGATGACAGAAAGCATCCGCAGGACGGTATGCAGTCGGCGGCCAGCCGGAAACAGACGTTTTCAGAGCACGCATGATTGAGAGCAAGGGGACAGGGGACAGGGGAGCCATGAATATCCAGGTGGGCGATATTATAAAACTGAAAAAAAAGCATCCCTGCGGCAGCTTCGAGTGGGAGGTGCTGCGCACCGGCGCGGACATCAAATTAAAATGCACCGGCTGCGGCCGGATG
>JAJPXG010000055.1:9371-12784 GCA_021205565.1 Lachnospiraceae bacterium
GTGTGGAGAAGAATATCCGCTCAGTAAAACCTCAGGAGGGGAAAATTTAGCAGAATTCCCCCTGATTTCCTGTGGATTTTCCCTTGCAATCCCCTATTTTTTGTGCTACGATAACTTATCGTGATGTAAAATCATTTCCTTGCTCTTGCGTAAGGCAAGGGCCAGAGACCAAAAGGAGGTAAAAGCGATGACAAAGTATGAATTGTGTCTTGTTGTCAGTGCAAAGATCGAAGAAGAAGAGAGAGCCAATACCGTTGAGAAGGTAAAGGCCCTGATCGAGAGATTCGGTGGAGTCATCACTGAGATTGACGACTGGGGCAAGAAAAAGCTTGCTTACGAGATCGACAAATCCAGAGAAGGCTACTACTCTTTCATTCGTTTTGATGCTGAACCGACAGCTCCTGCTGAGATCGAGAGCCGTGTCCGCATCATGGATCACGTAATCAGATACCTGATCGTGAAGCAGGAAGCTTAACAGAAAGAGAGAGTTTGTATGAACAAAGTAATTCTGATTGGACGTCTTACCAGAGACCCGGAGGTTCGTTATTCCCAGGGCGCAAGCCAGACGGCTGTTGCCCGTTTTTCCATTGCCGTAGACAGAAGATTTAAGCGCGAGGGTGAGCCGGACGCGGATTTCTTCAACTGCACCGCGTTTGGTAAGCAGGCGGAGTTCGTGGAGAGATATCTGCACAAGGGCACCAAGATGGTGGTGACCGGCAGAATCCAGAATGACAACTATACCAACCGGGAAGGCCAGATGGTTTACAGTGTCCGCGTGATCGTGGAGGAGCTGGAGTTTGCCGAGAGTAAGAACGCTTCCGGCAATCAGGGTGGTTATGACAATGGCGGCAGCAGTTATACTGCGCCGGCGAACAATACGACCCGCAGTAATCCTTTGAGCGACGGATTCATGAACATTCCGGATGGGATCGACGAGGAATTACCGTTTAACTGATTGAAGATGACAAGGAGGCAATGACAATGGCTTATAACAGAACCGAGAAGACCGATGCCCCGTTAAAGAGAAAGGGCGGCATCCGCAGAAGGAAGAAGGTCTGCGTATTCTGCGGCAAGGATAATGTAATCGATTATAAGGACACCGCGAAGCTCAAGAGATACGTATCTGAGAGAGGCAAGATTCTTCCCAGAAGAATCACCGGCAACTGCGCAAAGCACCAGAGACGTCTGACGACAGCGATCAAGCGTGCGCGTCACGTTGCATTGATGCCGTATGTAGCGGATTAGGCTTTATTTTGGGCCGCAGACTGCATCGAAAAAGGTGCAGGACCATGAGAGGCAAAAGACCAATAGACGTTATGTTTATTGGTCTTTTTCTTAAAATTGAGCAACAGTTCAGAACAGCATCGAAATGAAAAGACAGACTGTGCAGGTTTATCTGCTAAAGGCTGTATTTTCATTTCGGGATGGGAGGAACGCCCATCAAGCCTCAGACATATGACGCGTAAGTGGCATATAGCCTTCGAAGGAGGCGGTCTGTGGCCTGCTGTTCTGAATAGCCATACAAAGACAGGGAGGCGATAACATGCTGTTTGAGAGCAATATACGGACACCGATCGGATATCTGACTGCCGTTGACGACGGGTTTGCCCTGCTCAGTCTTCAGACAGCGCCGGAAGCAACGGAGGAAAAGATTACAGGCAGTGTGGCGAAGGAACTGAAAGTCCAGCTGGGGGAATATTTTGACGGAAAAAGAAAGGAATTTACCATCCCCTTCATTCTCAAAGGGACGCCCTTTCAGAAGGAGGCGTGGATGGCGCTCTGCGATATTCCCTATGGAGAGACGCGGTCTTATAAGCAGCAGGCAGAAAGCCTGGGGAGACCGAACGCGTATCGGGCTGTGGGCGGCGCGAATCATGTAAATCCGATCATGATTCTGGTGCCCTGTCACAGGGTTGTGGGGGCTGACGGCCGGCTGACGGGATATGCCGGCGGTCTTAAGATCAAACAATTTCTGCTCGATCTGGAGCAAAAGTATAAATAACGCGTGCATATATTATATATTTTCCGGGAATACTGGCAAATAAAAGCTTTTTAGATGAAGGAAGCGGAAGGGATTCCCAAAAGAGATGGACTTGAAGGAAGTAAAAGGGGATTTACGGGAGAGAGACGATCTGTATGTTCTGGAGGTGGAGCTTCCCGGCTTTGTCAAGGAGGAGATCTCCGCCTGCACCAACGATGGCTACCTGATTGTCACTGCGATGAGGCCGGATTTGAAGGAGCCTTTTCGCAGGGCGTATTATATCGGGAAAGGCGTGGCACAGGAGCATATCAGAGCCGCCTACAGAAACAATATACTGAAATTTATGATACCCAAGCGGGAGGAAGGCGATACGCCACAGAGACAGATGATTCTGATTGAGTAGGAAGCACAGACAAGGGAAGCTTTTTACCTGATCAGGACCGGAAGCGGAATGCTGCGGACAACGGCGCTTTCATAAGAAGGGCCGGAAGGAAAGACGCGCGGCCCCAAAGGCTTTGGCCTGACTGGCCGTCTGGGAGGAGAACACGTAAGAGGTAAGCATGTTTGGAAGAAAAAATGGCTGCCGGTACTTCATTGACAGTGAGAATGTCAATGAGGTATGGGTCAATATATTAAACATTTTAAAACCGGAGGATCATATTTTCCTGTTTTATACGGACAACAGCGCCCATATCAGCTGCGCGAGAGCCGTGGAGCTGATCAATATCGGTGCAAAACGGATTACGGGAATTCGTTGTAAGGAGGGTAATAACGGACTGGATTTTCAGATGGTGACGCAGCTTGGCGCGGTGATTTCCAAAAGCCCGAAGTGTGAGTACATACTCATATCCAACGACAACGGATTCGACGCGGTGGTGAGCTACTGGAAGCAGAAGGGATATAATATCCGCAGGGAGAAGAGCAGCTTCTGCGTGTCGCTGCAGATTTCGGATCCTGAGAAGCCGTCCGCAGCGCAGAAGAAGAATTCAAATACAAACAGAAGGCAGAATTCCGGTCAGCGGTATCAGAACAGACCAAGGCTGGAGAACAAAAAGGACTATAAAAAGCAGACGCCAAAGCTGGAGGATAAAACGCAGCAGCCGGCCGGCGGCAAAACGTATCAGAATAAGCCTTATGAGAATAAATCGTATGACAATAAGACATACGAAAATAAAGCATATGAGAGTAAGGCGGCTGACGGCAAAGCGGGGGGCAGTAAATCGACTGAAGGAAAATTGGCCGCAGGCAAAGCTGCCGATAACAGTAAAGGAGCGGATGAAAAAGCCTCTAAAGACAGAGCTTCGGACAACAAAAAGGTAGTGGATCTGGAAGCCAAAAAGGCCAGAAAGCTGGAGGAAAAGAAGCGTCGGGAGAAGGCGCGCGAGGCGGAAGCGGAAAAGAAGAATAAGGCTGTTTTGGCAGAAGAAGAAAC
>JAJPXG010000168.1 GCA_021205565.1 Lachnospiraceae bacterium
TGTCCCTGAATGATCTGCAGCAGGCTCTTATACACGGAGGTAGCAGCATAACGCACCTCATACACCGCGTATTCCAGCGCCTTTAATCCCGTAAACTGCACATACTCGCCGCCGGTAATGCCCATGTAATAGCGACCTTCCTCCTCATCGTACATGGGAGAAAAGGTATATGTCAGCCGCTCGCCGTCGCGCTCCACTACAATGGTATATTCCTTACCGTTATTGAGCTGCGAAATCACCTGCACCTCCCGGTACAGGTACACACGCTCCCCATTGACGGAAATGATGGTATCTCCGGCTTCAATGCCTGCCTCCGCAGCGGGATACCCGTCCATCACACTGACAACCACAGGCAGGTCGGTCATGGAAAAATTCACAATGAAAACACTGAAAATAAAGGCTAGAATGATATTGGCCAGGGGTCCCGCCACAACAGTGGCAAACCTGGCTCCTAAGGATGCATCGTTAAAACGCCGGGACTCTTTTAAACCCGCGCGATCCAAAACAGCAGACTCCTCTGCTGTGGTCTGTGACAAAGTTTCAGTCTGTGGTAATGCATCATTCTGCGAAGCAGTACCTTTTACCATATTTTCCTGCTCCAGGTCGTCCTCAAACACGCAGGCACCTCCGATGGGAAGCACACGCAGAGAATAGACGGTCCCGCCCTTTTCAAAGTGCGCGATCTGCGGTCCCATGCCGATCATAAATTCCGAAACATGAATACCGTTCATTTTGGCAACCAGCAGATGTCCTCCCTCATGAGAAATCAGCAAAACCCCCAGAATAATAATAAAAATGAGTATTGACAAACCGTTCCGTCCTTCCTGCTATTGATATTTTTCTCTGATATGCGCATAGGTTTCCTGTTCAACCGCCAGAATTTCATCCAGATCAGGATCAGGAACCGGGCTGTGATGCAGCATGCAGTCTTCGATGATATCCGTAATCTGTAAAAAGGAAATCTTTTTCTCTAAAAACAAGGCTACCGCCCGCTCATTAGCCGCGTTAAAGACCGTAGGCATAGTACCGCCAGTTCGTCCTGCGCTGACCGCCAGCCTCAAAGCCCGGAACGTATCCGTATCCGGTTCCTCGAAAGTCATCTGCTTTAAGCTGTAAAAATCAAGACGCTCCCCCGCGAGCGGCTTTCTGTCCGGATAAAAAAGAGCGTACTGAATGGGCAGCCTCATATCCGGTGTGCCCATCTGTGCCATAATGGCGCCGTCCTCGTATTCCACCATGCTGTGAATCACACTCTGCGGGTGCACCACCACCTGAATCTGATCATAATCCACATTGAAAAGCCACTTTGCCTCCATGACCTCCAGACCCTTGTTGACAAGGGTGGCGGAATCGATGGTAATCTTGCGGCCCATGGTCCAGTTGGGATGCTTTAAGGCGTCCTCCACCCGCACAGACTTCAGCTCCTGAAGGGTTCTGCCGCGGAACGGGCCGCCGGAAGCCGTCAGCAGAATCTTATGTATGGAATTGTGCTGATTGCCCTGCAAAGACTGGAAAATGGCGCTGTGCTCGCTGTCCACAGGCAGAATGGATACGCCGGTTTCTTCGGCCAGGGGCATGATGATATGTCCCGCCGTCACCAGTGTCTCCTTATTGGCCAGCGCTATATCCTTGCCGGCTTTCATGGCCGCGATGGTGGGGCGGATGCCGATCATCCCTACGATAGCCGCGACCACTATTTCCACGGAAGGATATGTCGCAGCCTCCAGCAGGCCTTCCATTCCCCAAAGCACCTGAATGTCGGTGTCTGCCAGCCGAAGCTTCAGTTCTTTATATGCCGCCTCATCCCACATAACCGCAAGCTTTGGTGAAAACTCTCTGGCCTGTCGTTCCATCAGACCGGCGTTGCGGCCTGCGGCAAGCGCTTCTACCTTCAGCTCCGGATTGGCTCGCACAATGTCAAGCGTTTGCGTTCCAATGGATCCGGTAGAACCGAGAATTGATATTTTTTTCATTTGCATAACTCCTTCATTATCTCTTCATGGCCGCTTCCTCTCACATGCGCAAAAGCATCCGCTTCGCGTCTGCTTATATCTCTCAAGTCTGCCATGAAGAATAGTAACTCTAAAGTACAAAGGCCGGGATCAGATACATCAGGAAATACACGCAGGGCGCTGTAAAAATCACGCTGTCAAAACGATCCAGAATGCCTCCGTGCCCTGGTATCATTTTCCCGTAGTCCTTGATATGGTAATCTCTTTTGATAGCGGAAGCGGCCAGATCTCCGCACTGAGAAATGACGCTGCCGATACCGCTGACAAACGCTACGGCGGCCGCATATTCCTCTCCAAATAAAATGGCGCCGAAAAGCGCGCCTAAAAGGGCCGCGCCCACAATTCCGCCGATGCAGCCCTCAATGGATTTTTTAGGGGAAAGCTTCGGAAAAGCCTGGTGATTGCCGATGGTTTTACCGGTAAGGAGGCCGACACAGTACGCGCAGGTATCACTCCCCCAGGCGCTCACGAAAATCAGCCAGCCAGCCTTATGCCCGATGGTCGGAATGGCGCTGGTCAGGCTGATAAACGAGATCATAACCGGTACATAAACAAAAGCAAAGACGGCCGGAATAATCTGCGAGGCGTGATAATACGGAAACCGGATCACATATACCGCCATCAGCAGAATAATTGTAAACACAACGGCGCCGTAAACAGGCGTCACATCATCCGCCACGCTCTCATTGAAGGACTGCACCGCCAGAATCAGGTACATGACGACCGTTCCGGTTACAGTGACTGCTTCAAGCACTCTGTCCTCTTTTTTATGGATGCCAACAGCCCGCAAAAGCTCCAGCAATCCCACTATGGAAACAAAGCAAAGCAGCGCATTCAAGACCACGCCCCCCAGCTTCAGGGAAATGGCCATGACAATCACAATCACGACACTGCTTGCCAGCCTGATCCAGAACATGCCTTACTCCTCCTTCAATCCGCCAAATCTCCTGACCCTGTGATGATATGCATCGATTGCCTTTTCCAGTTCAGCCTTATCAAAGTCCGGCCAGGGAACCTCTGTCACATAAAGCTCCGAATACGCCAGCTGCCAGAGCAGGAAATTGGAAATGCGTAACTCCCCGCAGGTGCGAATCATTAAATCCGGATCGGGATAATCTCCGGTGTCCAGATGCTCGGCGACCGTTTTCTCCGTAATATCCTCCACCTGAAGCTCTCCCGCCGCCACCTCAGACGAGATTTTCTGCACCGCCCGGCGGATCTCGTCCCTGCCACCATAGTTGATGGCAATGGTAAAATGCAGGCCCGTGTTGCCTTTGGAAGCCTCCTCAAGCGCGGCAATGCTGTCCTGGATATCCTGATCCAGACGGTTTTTGTCACCGATGATCTTTACACACATATTATTTTTTTCCGCTGTTTTGATACAGGTCTTCATGTAATTGCGCAACAGCTTCATCAGTGCGTCCACCTCGTCCTGCGGCCGGGACCAGTTCTCTGTGGAAAAGGCGTAAACGGTCAGATACTGAACCCCCATTTTATAGGCGGTCTCACAGATCGTCTCCACATTTTTGGCGCCCTGCACGTGACCGGTATTGCGGGGAAGCCCCTTCGCTTTCGCCCAGCGACCGTTTCCGTCCAGAATGATGGCAATGTGCTGCGGCACAGATTGGTTTTGCGGCATAATAAATCCTCAAAAAATAATAATGTTCACAGCCGCTTCCCTCTTACATGCGCAAAAGCGTCCGCTAAGCGTCCGGCGCAGCAAAAGACGCTGCTCATCTTTTTGCTTATGTGAGGGAAGTGACTGATTCTCAGTCAACTTAAGAGATATAAACAGCCCCTTACAAGCAAACTACGCTTGACGTGTCTGCTTATATCTCTCAAGTCGGCCGTGAATAGTAACTTTTAAAGTACAAAAGGACACCGTAGTCAGGTGTCCTCTTAAGTACGCTCTATACGGTCATGATTTCCTTAACCTTCTCCTCGGTCAGTTTGTCAATTTCCTTCGTATATTTATCCGTCATCTTCTGCAGCTTCTCTTCCAGATTTTTCTGCTCATCCTCGGAGATTTCGCTGGCCTTCACCGCTTTTTTGACGGCGTCATTGCCATCACGGCGGGTGTTTCTCACCGCCACCTTCTGATCCTCGCCCTTTTTGCGGATAGATTTGGAAAGCTCCTTACGGCGCTCCTCTGTCACCTCCGGGAAAATCAGGCGGATCACGGAACCGTCATCCATCGGATTGATGCCCAGATCGGAAGTCATAATAGCCTTCTTGATCGCCTTGATCAGGGATTTATCCCAGGGCGCGATCTGCAGAATGCGCGGCTCCGGAACGGTCACGTTGCCCACCTGCTGAATGGGAGTAGGGACACCGTAGTAGTCCACCCGGATTTTATTCAGTACATTCGGGTTCGCTCTGCCGGCCCTGATGGCGGAAAAATCGTTCACCAGATATTCCACCGATTTCTGCATTTTGTCTTCATAGGATTTTAATGTTGTGTCCATGTTTCCCTCCTGATCTGCGGCTTATGTCATCATAAGTCCGGATATTTTTATGACAGGCTGCGTTCGCGCCGTAATTTTCCGGCAATCCTGTTGGCTGCCGTTATATTCCGTCACCGATCACACAGTGACCTTGGTTCCGTGGAAATCGCCCTTCACGGTATTGACGATGGAATTCTCCTCATTTAAGCCAAATACCCACATGGGCATGCGATTGTCCCTGGCCAGGATGGATGCCGTCATATCCACCACCTGCAGGTTTTTCGCAATGACTTCGTCGATGGTAGCCTCGTCATATTTCCTGGCATTCGGATCCTTGGCCGGATCCGCGTCATAGACGCCGTCAATAGACTTCGCCAGCAAAATCACATCGGCCTCCACCTCCACGGCTCTGAGTACAACGCCGGTGTCCGTGGAAAAATACGGGTGCCCGGTGCCTCCCGCGAAGAAGACGACCATACCTTTCCCAAAATATTTATTCGCCCGGTCCTTGGAGAACAGCTTGGTAAAGGAACCGCACGCAAACGGAGTGAGCACCGCGGTCTTCATACCGACGGAACGAAAAATCTCGGAAACATAAATACAATTCATCACGGTGGCTAACATCCCGATCTGGTCGGCCTTGGTGCGGTCGATATTCTCCGAAGTGCGTCCTCTCCAGAAGTTGCCGCCGCCCGTGACGACGCCGACTTCATAGCCCTCGTCCACAAGCTCTTTGACCTGTAAGGCGACCTTTCTCACAGTTTCCTCGTCAAAACCCGTCCGTTTTTCACCGGCCAGGGCTTCGCCGCTTAATTTCAGCATGATGCGTTTCATGGATATCTCCTGTTCATCTTATTCATTCGAAGACGTTTCCTCCCACATATACAAAAGCGTCTGCGTCTACGCTTCGCTGCGGTCCGCGCTACACCGTAGGCGTCCCCTGTGGAAACGGATGTCCCCCGGACATCCAGCGCCGCAGCCGTCTTCGAACAATAGCAATTGAATACAGTCTACCATAATTTTTCCCAATCGAAAAGAGGATTGTTGAAATTTATTGTTTTATTAGAAGTTGACGCAGAAGCTCCTCCATCGTGCAGCCATTCCCCGGATGATGTTTGTAAGGCGCGATTTGAGCCATGGGCCGGAGCACAAAGTCACGATTGCACATATCCCTGTGCGGGATAGTCAGATTCTCCGTATCCAACACCAGATCCCCGAACAACAGAATATCCATATCCAGCGTGCGGGGACCCCAGTGAATCGTCCGTTCACGCCCATAATCCGCCTCGATCTGATGAAGCTTTTCAAGCAGCTCCTCCGGCATATAAAGTGTCTCAATCTGCACCGCACCATTTAAAAAATCATCCTGCTCAACACCGCCGTACGGTTTTGTAATAATCCAGTCAGAAACCTTCCGTACACGAATCCGCGGATCCGCGGCAAGTGCCTGCACACTGCCCTCCAGAATCCGCTTAGAATCTCCCATATTGGAGCCCAGTCCCAGGAATACCTGCTGCCAGCCCCGGTGAATGGTGACGGAAACATCTCCAAACGGCACCGGGATGGGCGCCTGGGGCTTGCTGACCTTTAAATCGAGACTGCGAACCAGAGGATACTGAAGCAGAACCTCCCGGGCGCAGTGCTCAGCAGCTGCCTCGATCAGATCAAAGCTCTGCGATTCCATGGCGGATTTGATTGTCAGAGCCACCTCCCCATAATGGGTGGAAAGCGTCAGGTCATCCGATACTCCCGCCGGATGCAGATCCGTATGCAGAACTGCTGTCACATAAAACGGCTGGCCTTTTTCTTTTTCTTCCGCAAAGACGCCGTGGTAGGCGTATACTTCCAGATCCTTGATTTCAATCTGATCCATGCTGTTTCTCTCCCCTCTGGCCATATTTCCATATATCGGAACCGGCACAGACATAACCTGCGGCGATTCATCGGCAGCGCAAAATTGCCTCCGTCATGCGGATTGCCCTTGCATTTTTCTCCGCGTCATGCACTCTCACAAACTGCCAGCCGGCCTCCACCGCCATGACAGTCGTGACAAGCGTTCCCTCCTCCCGCTCACTCACGGGGAGATCAAGCGTCAGGCCGATAACCGATTTCCTGCTGGCGCCTAAAAGCCAGGGGAAATCAAGGCCTCCCAGTTCCGGGTCGCTCAGGTTTCGAAGATGCGCCAACACCTCCAGATTCTGCTCGTAAGTTTTGCCGAAGCCGACGCCCGGGTCGAGAATGATTTTATTCTCCGCTATCCCGGCCTTTTGCGCAATATCCAGTGTGATCTGCAAATCCATTACAATATCCGGAATCAGATTTTCATAATTCGTATGATTCCGATTGTGCATCAGGCAGCACGCAGCATCATACTCCGCGATCAGGCGCGCCATCTGTCCCTCGTCATAGCGAAGCCCCCAGATGTCGTTAATCAGATCCGCCCCGGCTTCAAGACCCGCGCGGGCCACCTTATATTTATAAGTATCCAGCGAGACCGGCAGATCGAAGTTTTTTTTCACCGCTTCAATCACCGGCGCCACACGCTCGATTTCCTCCTCATCGGAAAGCTTTGTATGCCCGGGTCTGGTGGACTCGCCGCCAATGTCCAGAATATCGCAGCCGGTATTCTGTAACCGTTCCGCCTGCTTAAGAGCGGCGTCCAGCGTATTATATGAACCACCGTCGGAAAAAGAATCCGGCGTCACATTCAGGATGCCCATGATATAGGTATGCGTTCCGAAATCAAATTTTCTTTTGCCAATTATCATACTGTCAGTCATTTACAGTTTCCCAGTCTTCTTAAGCTTCATTCTGTAATCCAGTTACAGGCTACCATTCGATCCGTCTGTTCTTCCGTTCCTTACTCCAGTCGCACTTCTCACTTACCGCGCAGCTAAAACAGGCCCTCGACATCTGATCCGCCCTGGCGAGCAGACCATTCAGCGTCCGCTCCCCCACCAGGCTTTTGTCGCTGTGCGTGGCAATCGCGCTGATAATCAGAGCGCTTTCCTCTTCACTGTAGCCGCAGTCACGCAGAATCTGAGGCGCCAGCTCGGCGCTCACTTCAGCGTGCGGCCTGTGCTCCCGATACTGCACATGCCTCCCGATATCGTGTAAAAGCGCCGCCCCATAGAGGATATCCTTCGTAAACCCGTAGTTTTCCTCTTCATTTAATATATATGCAATCCTGGCCACATCCATGAAATGAGACAGATTGTGCCTGCAAAACTCCCGCTTCCACTCGCAGCGGCCGTTTTCAAAAACATATTCCTGAAATTTCGGATGATGGAAAATCTGATTGATGCGATCCATTCCTACCCCCTGGAAAGCTGAAAATACACGGCCTGTTTCAGGCTCTCGTCCGTCTCAAAAACGCCGCGGAAGGCAGTCGTCACTGTCTGGGTACCGGGCTTTTGTACGCCGCGCATGGTCATGCACATATGCTCCGCCTCCAGGCATACCATCACGCCCTTCGGCTTTAAATGCTCCATCACGGCATCCGCAATCTGCGCCGTCATCTGTTCCTGTAACTGCGGCCTGCGGGCGTAAACCTCCACTGTACGGGCCAGCTTCGATAAGCCCACAACCTTACCGTCCGGGACATACGCGATATGCGCCTTCCCGTAAAACGGCAGCAGGTGATGCTCGCAGAGGGAATAAAAGGTAATATTTTTCTCCAGGACAAGTTCCCCGCTTTTCGTCTCAAAGGTTTTGTGCAGATGCTCTGCCGCGTCCTGTTTAAGGCCGCCGCAGATTTCCTCATACATTCTGGCTACCCGCGCGGGCGTTTCCTTTAAGCCCTCCCGGTTCGGATCCTCGCCGATTCCCTCCAACAATAATGTAATTGCCTGCTGTATTTTTTCCTGATCCATAAAAGCTTTCCAAGTTCCTTTCCTGATATGCGTCCCTGTTTTGAAGGGCAGACGCACCTGTGCTCCTGAAATGACCGCCCGGACGCAGTGTGCCTAGCGCCGGTGCTTTCGAAAGTCCTCATATACGCGTCTCATTCCGCCCAGCCAGGACAGCGATCCGAAGCAAAGAATCACGTCCTCTTTCTCTGCCAGCAGATGCGATAATTCCACCGCTTCCTCCAGGCTCGCCGTGTTGGTCACCCTCGGATGACATTCCCGTGCAACCTGTGCCAGCTCGAGCGCCGGCAGCGCCCTGGGATTGTCCGGCGGCGTGACCGTCAGAATATGATCAGCATAGCCCGCCGTGATGCGCAGCATCTTTTCATACTCCTTGTCCTTCAGCACTCCCATTATATAGATGATTCGCTTATTTGTAAAATAGATTTCGATATTCTGCGCCAGTCTTTTCGCGGCGTCCTCATTATGGGCGCCGTCCAGGACAAACAGCGGATTATGTCCGATGACCTCCAGCCTGCCGGGCCAGCGCGCCTCATCAAGCCCCTTTAAGACAGCCGCATCCGAAACAGCCACAAGCCCCCGTTCCCGCAGCTGACAGATACATTCCACCGCCAGTACCGCGTTGGTCACCTGGTGTCTGCCGGGCAGGTGAATTTTCAGCTTCGGAAATTCCCTGTAACGAAACTGCGTCGTGGCAAGGTTTTCACTGAGAATTTTTGCCTGGGCATCGTCCGCAACCACCAGTCCGCTTTCCATATATCTGTGCTCTGTCGTCTGCTGCCGAATATCCTCTACCGCACGTTGTTGGAAAGCTCCCGCACTTCCGGCTGGCGGTTCTGTCACCGCTTCAATCGCCGCTTTTTGAGCCTCCTCCACGGCCCGCTGAAGTTGTTCAAGCGCCTCCGGCTCCTGTCTCGCCGTCACATAAACCGCACCCGGCCTGGCGATCCCCGCCTTCACCGCCGCAATTTCCTTAAGCGTTTTTCCCAGAATCGCCATATGATCCATGCTGATGGATGTCCAAACACAGGCGATTGGGTGCCGGATGACATTGGTCGCGTCCGTGGCGCCGCCGAGCCCCACCTCCACCACCGCGTAATCACAGTTTTTTTCCTGAAAATATAAAAAAGCGAGGGCAGTTTCCACCTCAAAAACCGTCGGATGAGGGAAGCCCTGCGCGACAAGGTCCCCGCAGACCCCTTTCAGCCGCTCCATATATTCGCAGAGCGCTTTCTGGGAAATCATGCGCTGATTGACGCAAAACCGCTCCCGGTAATCGTTGACCGCCGGGGATGTATAAGTTCCCACCCGGTACCCGGCCGCCTTAAGGATTGAGGAAATATACGCCACCGTGGACCCCTTCCCGTTGGTGCCCGCCACATGAATCACGCGCAGGCGCTCCTCAGGCCGCTCCAGAGCCGCGCACAGGCGCTCCATATTGGCAAGCCCCAGCACGGAACCGTACCGCGACAGGGATTCTATATATTCCATGGTCTGTCTGTAGTTCAAAATACTCCTCCTCACTGCTTCCAGAACATTTTCCCGTAAATTTCTATAATAAACGAATACCGGCCACAACGTGACCGGTAATATGCTTCACAGCTGCAACGTAATTCAGTTTAACACAGAATGTAAAATTTGCAAGAGGGATCCGGGTTTCATCCGGCATTGACAACTTTACATTTTCTTTTACAGAAAGCTATTCCATAATGACTGATTTCATGAATATCGGAATCACTGAAATACTCATCATACAGAGTATCCTCAATCTGGTGCAGTCCCTCGTATGCCTTATCCTCCAGGGCGGAATAACTCCGCGCATATTTCACTTCAATGATATATCCACATTCCCGGAACCTGTCAGTCAGGATAATATCTGCGCGGCCATTGCCAGCCTCTCTGTTCGACTTAATAATCCATCCTTTCCGTCCGCGCAGCATTCCCAGAAGGAGTCCATGATAAAAGGTCTCCTTCATTTCATCTGTATTGCCGCCGTCCATAAAGCTGATCATGTCTACCATACACGCATTCAGCGACGTCTCTATATCCCCAGGGGAGTGACTGTCAAATGCTGTATACAATGGCTGCAGCCCACCCTGAATTTTTTTATAAAACCAATTCTTAATCTGACGGTCAAACAGACTGCGAATCTCTTTATTCGGAAGCACCAGTCGGTATGTTCCGTCCTCATTTCGTCCCCTGTAAGTCAGATACCCGGTCGTAAAAAGGACACTCCAGAGATGATCGATATTCTGATCTATTTCATCATATGTCAGCTCCATAAAAAGCTCTTTATCAATACTTTTTCCCTGTGAAAGATCCTCCAAATCCGCTCTTGTGGTCTCATCGGATATTTCCACAAAATGCAGTATCATCTCATTACTGCTCGTGTTCGCCCAGAAATTCTGCGGTGTATTATCCCGGCCACACCGCAGCTGGTCACACCAGTTGATGACGTCCCATGGGCAATATACATTCAGTGAACCAAAGCGGTAACCGTCGTACCATTCCTTAGTCGTCTCATAATAATCGCTCAGTCCATAATACTCCAGCATTTGTCTTACTTCCGTATCCGTGAAGCCAAACCACTCATCATAACGGTTATCTGTGATTGTATGGATTTTGGGATTATTAAAACCGGTAAAAATACTCTCTTTAGCGATTCTGAGGCAACCCGTTACCACTGCGAAAAACATGTTTTCATTCGTTTTCATACCGGCACCGAAAAGTTGGCTGATCAACTGTGTCATTTGATTATAATATCCCCGTTCATGTGCCTTCTGTAATGGGACATCATACTCATCGATCAGGATAATAGCCTGTTTTCCATAATGCTTACACAAAAGGCCTGACAGAATTCTCAGGCTGCGATATAAATAAGCATCTGAAATATCATCGCTTAAAAGCCTGCGCAGATCCTCCTTATCGTATTCAGTCAGTCGATCACTTTCCAAAAGATACTGCAGCCGACCAGCCTCTTCCCTGATCTCCATCGCTATCAGCCCACGGGCAGATACGAAATCGGCAGCATCCGCCGTTTTTAAACTGATAAAAATTACCGGATGCTTTCCCAGATATTGCTCACACAAATTCTTTTCTTTCGAAATAGAGAGGCCGTCAAACAATGCTGGATCCGTTCCAATTTCAAAGAATGCCTTCAGCATGCTCATATTCAGGCTTTTGCCGAAGCGACGTGGGCGCGTGAAGAGATTCACCTCTCCCCAGTTCTCCAGCAACTCCCTGATCAGGTCTGTTTTATCTACAAAATAAAAACCACCCGTCCGCAGTTTCTCAAAATTATCAATTCCTACCGGAAGCTTTTGGTCCGCCATGAAATCATCTCCATTTCCATAAATGGGTAACACCGACTGCAACATTTTATGTATCCAGATTACCATAGAGTCAAAATCAAATCAACCGGAAAATCGTAATTGACAATTTTCAAAGAACAGGCTGCCCACCACGAATTTCTCTTCACTTTTTCATCCATAAATATCACAAAATCGGTTGTGTTCTAAATATAAGGCACAACCGATTTCATACTCTTATAAAATTACATCTAAGTTACTATTAACCAAATATATTATAAATAATCTGAGCCATTTCAGCCCTGGTGATATTATTCAGCGGACGCAGTTCATTTGCGTTATCATATCCATGAATAATACCCTCGGACACAGCCAATGCTACATATTTTTCTGCCCAGCTGCTAATACTGCCTGCATCGGAATAGCTATCCAGAACACTGGTATCAACACTCTCCAAATCCGCTGAAGTAAGCTCTCCCTTATAAATAAGGTATCTGACAATCATAATCGCTGCTTCCTGGCGAGTAACGGCATTCGTTGGACGAAACTCCGTGGTGCCAGTATATCCCGTTACGATTCCGTTTACATTTGCCCACATTACAGAGTTGTAATACCAGGCATCAGAAGATACATCTGTAAATGGATTGGTATCAACTGTCACGCTGCTGGAGCCTTCCTTCTTATACAGCATCTCCGCAAGCATTGCCCGTGTCACAGTGGTATTTACTCCAAAAGTACCATCAGAATACACTGTCATAAAGCCCTCGGTAAGTGCATAATTAACTGCTTCATGATACCACGCTGTGTGATCAATATCTGTTGCGCCCAGATCATATGCTTTGCACTCAAGCTTTGCAATTGTCTCAGTATAAGTATCTCCACAGGAACAGGTATATGTAATGATACCTTCTTCTGTACAGGTTGCCTCTTTGGTTACTTCACTGGTATACACATGAGTGTGAGTCACCGGAATTACTTCAGTATAGGTATCTCCGCAAACGGTACAGGTATATGTCTTAACACCGGTTTCCGTCTCAGTCGGCTCAACAGTTACTACACCATCATCCCATGTATGTCCTGTTGCCGCAACTGTAGTTGTCTCTCGGCTCAATTCCTCTCCACATACT
>JAJPXG010000081.1:0-1202 GCA_021205565.1 Lachnospiraceae bacterium
TGCATGTGTTAAGCACGCCGCCAGCGTTCATCCTGAGCCAGGATCAAACTCTCAAAACAAATGATCCAGTCCAGAACTTTCTGGCTTCTTTATAACCAGCGTTCCCTTACTGTTTTAGGTTGCGCAACTTGTCAGTTGCATGTTCATGAATAATTCTCTTGTGAATCTTTCAAGGTTATTTCACTGTTCAGTTATCAATGTCCGTGCCGCTGTTTTCGTGCGACAGCCAGATTATATTATCACGGCTGTTCGTCATTGTCAACAACTTTTTAAAGTTTTTCATCTCTGGTAAAAAGAGCAAAAAACAACGGAGAAGGAGGGATTTGAACCCTCGCGCCGCTATTAACGACCTGCACCCTTTCCAGGGGTGTCCCTTCAGCCATCTTGGGTACTTCTCCAAATGCCTAATCTGTAAAATATAATTATCGACGAAGCCGATAACGGAGAGTGTGGGATTCGAACCCACGCGCCCTTTCAGACAAACGGTTTTCAAGACCGCCCCGTTATGACCACTTCGGTAACTCTCCATGCTCATGCGCTCCAAATCAGTGCAAGAATTATTATACTATCGAAAATTCGCCATGTCAACAAAAAAATTATTTTTCTGCCTTGTTTTTTTGCATTGTTTATCTGGTCACGCCAGTGGTATTTGCACTTCCGCTACTGCTGTTTCTGCTGTTGGTATTTGTACTTCCGCTGCTGCCGCTGACACTGCCGGTATTTGTACTTCCGGAACCGGCACTGCCCGCGTCATCCGGCTCCGGTATATCATCCGTCTCGGATTCATCATACTCCGGCAGCGCCTCCGCGGCAGATACCGCAGCTGAAAAGCGCGACGACAGAGATGCATACTCCTCATACTCCGCGCATTTTTCCAGCGCTTCCTCTCCATAAGAGATCAGGTTACCCACATGCTCCGTGTAATAGCTGCATGATTTTAATGCATCTATATAACTCTCTACAAGGCTGACCCGCTTCTCCTTCAAGGCCTCCGCAGCCAGCTCCAGCGATTCCTGGGCGGCAAGCTCGTTCGCCAGGTCCTGCTCCGTCTGTGCCTGCGCCGCCTCCTCATCGATCACCGCCTGCCAGGTCTGGGCGACCTCCCCGTCCAGCAGGCTCTTTTTGTAAGCGAGCCGTTCCAGCAGGGAAGCGCGGATCTCCGCATCCTGCACGGCGTCCGCTGCGTCGTAAGCTGCCTGATA
>JAJPXG010000081.1:1212-12717 GCA_021205565.1 Lachnospiraceae bacterium
CCCCTGCGCGGTCTCTGTGTCCGTGATCTGGTATTCCTCGAAAGCGGAAACCGCCGTTTCCGCCGCCTCCTCGCGGGCAGCCTCATCCCGCGCAGCCTGGGCCTCCTGCGCCCGCTGCTCAAGCCCGGTGGAATAGTAATCATAACCGGAGGGGCGGGAAGCATAGATATCCGTATCGTAATCCACGGCGCGTGTTTTCCCGGAGGACGATACGAGGGAGATGGTATCCGGCACGGCAAATTCCGCAGGCTCCAGGTCCGCATGCAGGGTGTCCATGAACGTGCTCCAGATATCCAGCGGGTATTCCGCGCCGTAAAAGCCCAGGTCCGCCGGGTAATCATAACCGATCCAGACGGCCGTGGTGTAATAGGCGGAATAGCCGCAGAACCATGCGTCATAGTTGTTATTCGTCGTGCCGGTCTTCCCGGCGTAGTGCTGGCCCTGCGTGTCCGTACCGGCTGCCAGCCCGCAGGACTCCTCGAAGGTGCCCTGCAGGATATCTGTCAGAATAAATGCGGTATCTTCCATATATACTTCTTCCGTATCAGCGGACGCCTCATAGACGGTATCGCCCATATAGTCCTCCATCGACAGGATACAGTCGTTCTCCGTATACTGCCCGCCGTTGGCGCGCGTGGCATAGGCGCGTGCCATGTCCGCCACCGTCACGCCGTCCGTAAAGCCGCCGATCGACACGGCCGGGGACGTCATGTCGGTATATGTCAGGGATGTAAAATGAAGCTTGTCCAGATAGGACATGGCTGTCTCCTGGCCCGTCATGTCAAAAAGCTGGAGCGCAATGGTGTTGATCGAGCGGACCAGCGCGTCCCGCACCGTCACGCTCCCGATATGGGAGCCGGAGGAGTTTTTCGGCGTATAACCGTCCACCGTGGTCTCCTGGTCGGTCAGGACTGTCCCCGGCGTCACCTGACCCTCATTGACCGCCGGGCCGTAATCGAGGATGGGCTTGATGGAGCTGCCGGGCTGACGCTCCGCCTGATAGCCGCGGTTATACTCCCCCTCCTCATCCCTGCCGCCCACGACGGCAACGACCATCTGCGTGTCATTGTCAATACAGACGGCCGCGGCCTGCATCTCATAATTCCCGTCCTCATCGCGGTCCGTGAAATCAGCCAGCGTCTCATCGACACTTTGCTGCAGCTCCTCCTGTATGTTCGGGTCGAGCGACGTATACACGGCATAGCCGCCCGTGATCACGGACTCATACGCCTCATTGTAAGCGGCAGAATACGACTCTTCATACGCATCCTCTTCCTCCTGCGAGGAAAACGTATACTGAAAGCCAAAGCCGTCATTTTCCATCAGTTTCAGCGCCGCGCAGTGGACGGCATAGGTCGCCATCCAGGTATTCAGCTCCGTGTTCTGTGTCTCCTGCACGATCACAGGCTGCTCCTGCACGGCGGTGTCGTACTCCTCCTGCGTGATATAGCCGCAGTCCAGCATGTCCGCCAGGACGGCGTCCTTTTTCTCCATCGCCGCGTCATAATCGGCCACCGGGTTGCAGACACTCGGGGCGTTGCTCGTGGCGACCAAGGTCGCCGCCTCCGCGAGGGTCACGTCGTCCGCGCTTTTCCCGAAATAATACTGACTCGCGCCCTCCACGCCGTAGCATCCGTTGCCGAAATAGTTATAGTTGCAGTAATACTCCATGATCTGCGCCTTGTTATAGGTCTGCTCGATCTGAAGGGAGAGCATGATCTCGGCCAGCTTGCGTTCAAAGGTCTGCGACTGTGTCAGCAGGCTGTTCTTGACCAGCTGCTGGGTGATCGTGCTGCCGCCCTGCGTAATCTCCCCGCGGTTTACCACATAGGCGGCCGCCGCGCGGATGATGGCCTTCATATTGATGCCGTTGTGCGTGGGGAAGGACTGGTCCTCCCGCGCGATATAGCCGTCCGTGATGTAGTCAGATATCTCCGTGATCGGAACGTAGGTATACTGCTCGTTCCCCACCTCCGCGATCACGGAACCGTCCGACGCGTAGATCACCGTATTCCCCGCCCGCACGAAAGAAGAGTCGTCCATGCCGGTCAGGACCTCATAGACATCCGTCTTTGCCGCGCGGTATAGCGGGACAAACCTGGCCGCGCCGATGATGACGCAGACAGCGGCTGCCGCCGCAATGACCGCCGCGATAATACGGCGGCGCTTCTTCAATCCGAAACTGTGTTTCACGGATCCTGCCGGTTCCTGTTCCCGTAAGCTGTCTTCGCCGTTTTCCTGCCAGTCTTCTTTTTCCTGCTCACGCATGACTGTATATACCTCCGGTCTGTACAGATTTGCCCCTGTATTTTGACAGTTTCCACTCAGCCTCCGCTGCCTGTGTCATTGTTTCGCAGCGCGCGTTCACAATTTACAACAACTACATAGTTTCATTCATTGTAAATGATATTTTCCGGTCTCCATAATCTCCACCATTTCAGCAGGCGTTACTATAAAACTTCGGACAGGATAATGCTTCTGGTTGCCTGTCACCAACCATGCGCCATCTTTTCTTTTTTCCATTGCTACCTCATAGAAAATAAGGTCATCCCTGTCCAAAAGGATCTCTCCTGTCGGTTGGGGCTGCACCTCCAGTCCGTATTGCCTTATAGCTGTAAGGACAAGTTGAATCGTATCTTCTTTTAAATGGAATTTCCTGCGGCGGAGTACCTCTTCATACTCCAACAAAATATCTCCATGATACAGCGGTGTAATACTGCCATCCAAAACTGCATGCAATACCCTTAACGTTGCCGCATCTGAATTTTTTGTGAGAAGAGCTGCTATAATTACATTCGTATCAATAACCGCATAACACTTCATGCTCATTTACCCCGTACACTCCTTGCCTCAGCGATCTCCTGATTGATTTCTTCCAAAGACATTTCAGGAACATCTGCCGCCTGCCTGCGCAATTCTTCAAATGCTTCCAGCGCTTCCGTCCTTGTAATCATCCCTTTTGGCAATGTTGTTTCAAATGGAATACCGCGGACCATCTTACTGCGGGCCAGGAACATACGGATCGCTGTAGGGAGATCCATACCCAATGCCTCATAGATATCGCTCACTTCTTCCTTCAATGATTTATCTACACGTACCTGCACTAATGACTGTTCTGCCATGCCTGAATCCTCCTTTATAATGCCGCCAAAATATTTGTTTTGCATTTGTTTGTATTTTTTATGTATGTTTATTATATATCTTTTTATAAAAAATGCAAGTAAATACAAAGCAGGAAAAACCAATTTTATCTTGTTAATAACAAATATCTACTTTGCCTGTCCGCTTTTGTTATAAAAGCTCATCTGAAAAGGAAGAATATAATCGCAGGCTGAACGGCCCCTGATTATAAATATAATCTTTATTGTTTCCCTGTCAATCCTGTGCAACGGGCGTCAAGCGCATGGACTGTTATTGCGCGGACCTGATCATGCGTGAATACAACCGCCTGCGGAACCTTTATAAGAAAAAATTCACCTACCGCGACCTGCATCCCGTCATCGCCATCGTGTTCCTTGAGAAAAGCCCGGAAGAGTTTAAGCCGCTCCCGGAGATCTATATCCATCGCGGGGAGACCCGCTGGGACAGCGGGCTGGACATGCCCGGCCTGACGCGGCAGATCTTCGTTTGCCTTGACAAATTCAACAGCATCATGCAAAATGAAGACATCACGACACCGTTGGACGCGTGGCTCACAGTGCTCACCACCCAGAGCCCCGCACGCATTGATACGCTGGTCCGGAACTTCCCTGATTTCGCCGGTATCTACCGCGACATCTTCCTGTTCCGCACCCGGCCGGAGGAGTTGATCCATATGTATTCAAAAGTACTGGCAGAAGCAGACCGCAACATGGACCGGTTGATGATTGATGACATGGGTGAGAAGATCAGGAAACTGGAGTCAGAACTCACTGATAAAGATCAGGCTCTCGCCGATTCCCTCGCTGACATCGAGAAATTACGGGAGGAGATCCGCCGCCTGAAATCCGGGCAGTAACCCGTCCACACCGGAAACAGCATCCATCCGTGAGCTTATGCAGGTAGATGTTTTTTTATTGTCTCCCTGTCACTCCTCCGATCTTTCCCTGCTATATCCCTGTTATGCCCCTGCCATGTCACGGCTATGCCTCCCGGCACGGCGCTTCCCCGTCCGCCCTCATGAGATACCCGGCCGCACGCACCGTCTTAATCCGGCCGCCCTGCGCGCCGAGCTTGCGGCGAAGGGTGCAGACCAACATGTCCACAGAACGCCCCCTCGCTTTATCTGTGTCCGCTTTGCCGCAGATCCTGTGTGTCATCTCCTCCCGGGTCAGAACAATGCCCGGGTTCTGCATAAAAAGGAGCAGGAGACGGTGCTCGCGGGCCGTGAGGTATACTTTCTTCTCATCCGCAAATACTTCATGAGTGCCGGTATTGAGCCGGATTGCCCCCAGCTGAAGCACCTGCGGTACGGCCGGTTTCCCGGCATTCAGCCGGATTTTCACACGGGTCAAAAGCTCCCGGGAGGCATACGGGTCCATGATAAAATCATCCGCCCCATTCTCAAAAGCTGTCATGATATCCTCCTCTGACGCTTCCGGCGCGACCACGATAATCGGGAACCGCCCTGTCCGGCAGTCCGTTCGGATATCCCATACAAGATCATATCCCCGGGCATCCTCCGGTCTTATCTCCAGAAGCAGGAGATCCGGCGGCACATGGTCCACGTTTGCCCGGAATTCGTCCGGTGCCGCGCATTCGTACACCAGATAATCCTTCTTTTTTAACACAGCCGCAATAGCCGTGCGGGCTGGTTTATCCTCTGATAAAATATAGATTGTTTTCATTCTGCCTCTCACTTCAGTGCTTTTTTAGTTTCCCCGCGCTGCCGCTCCCGTAAACTTCTCACCGCTCCATCGACGGGAAAATCTTCTGCTGCCGCCGTATGATCCAGATCAGCAGCGGCACCGCCAGCAGACTGACGATGTTCCCCAGCGGAATCTGATATGTATTAATATAGGTATAATCCCGCACAAACTGCGCGCCGAGCAGGATAATCCCGCCCCATGCCGCGGACATCCAGAGGAGGTCGCGGAAATCCGCCCCGTAGAGGTAACGGCACAACAGCGGCACGACGGTCGCCAGCATGCCGATATTCCCGGCGTGGATCATGGCCGTAGCAGTCAGAATACCGCCCGCGATGATGCCGTACACGCGCATGAATTTTGCGCGGACGCCGACAGAATGGGCGTCCTCATCCTCGAAGCTCACCACATTGAAGGAGAACCGCATCAGGATGAGGGGCACCATGGTGGCGGCCGCCACGACGATCAGCACAGTCAGATCGGAAAAGCTGTCAAAATAGTCCTGGCTGTTCTGGGAAAACTCCTGGTAGATTTCCAGCGTATCATTGTCCATATTGGACTGATAATAATTCATGATCGTCTGGAACAGCCGGTTCACGATCGTTCCGAGAATCAGAAGGTCGGAAACGCTGGCATGGTCCCTGCCGACGATTCTGGCCGCAATGAGAATGACGAGCAGCACGCCGATCGAGATCCCGTAGCTCAGGACATAGCGCTGCACACCCATGTTATAAGCGTCCTCCGCGTAGAGCAGGACGAGGATCATCTGCGCCATCTGCACGCCGGAAGAGACGCCGAGCATGGTCGGCACCGCCATGGGGTTGCGCATGGAGGTCTGGTAAACCGAACCGGACAGCGCCAGTACCGCGCCGCAGATGATAATCAGGAGCACACTCTGCAGCCGGCTGACGACCGCCGCATAGCTGTTCCCCAGCGCGGCGTAAATCTGCCACAGTGCCTCCTCCTTCGCCTCATGCCCCTGCCCGGCCGTCTGCACCATGAAGCGCACGAATGCACCGATACTCTTTATAACGAACAGGGGCGAATGGTTCGCTACGCCGCGCCCCTCGATACACAGGAAGGCAAAGCTCAGGCCAACCAGCAGCGCGATCACGAACAGGCGCTGCCTCCGTTTCTTCTTTTTTTCCGCCGCGCGGATGGCGCGGATCTGTTCCAATCGTTCAAGACCAGTCGGCATGTCGGTTCCTCCTGTAAAAAATAATAAAAATCGCGGAGATGATACTGCAGGCCACGCCGGTATACAGGTTGAAGCTGCCCGTCGCCGCCATCATGTAGCACAGATCATAAACCACCAGCGTGGTGATGCCGCCCAGCAGGGCGGACGCCGGTACCAGCTTTTTGAAGTCCGGCCCCACGAGGTAGCGCGCCAGGTGCGGCATCAGGAATCCGACCATGGACACCTGCCCGCAGAAGGACAGCACGAGCGCCGACAGCACGGTGCAGGCCGCGATCAGCCCGTTGCGGCACCGCGTGACGTTGACGCCCATCGCGCGCGCCTCCGCCTCGCCGAAGGCGATGATATTGATCTTATTGGACAGCGCAAAGACAAGGATGCTGACCCCGATGACCGGCACGCAGAAAAACAGCATCTCCGCCCAGGTATAGTCCCTCACGATGTAGTTGCCGCCGATCAGGGTGCTGACCAGCGTCGCCTTATCCTCATCACCGTACATGGACAGGTAATACTGAACCAGCTGCCCGATCTCCGTGATCACCGTGGAGAACACGGACCCCGCCAGCAGCAGCGCCACGGTGGATACCTTCCCGCGTCCCGCCGCCATGGAAATCGCCAGGATGATCATGACGCCGAGGAAGCATCCCGCCAGGATGCACAGCGACTGGGCGGAGCGCTGGAAGATGTTCAGGGAGTTATAATAGGCGATGAGCTCGCTCGCGTGCATCGCCGAATAGGAGCTCGTCGTCGTCCGGAAGGTCGTCAGCGACATCGTGTCATAGATGACAAGGGCATAAAACAGCCCGCCCAGCACGCCGCCGGCATTGACGCCCATGGTCGTCGGGGAAGCCATCGGGTTCGCAAAGAGACCCTGATAGACCGCGCCCGTCACCGACATGGCATAGCCCGCAACGATGATGACCAGATACATTTTCACCACCGGGCCGAACGCCCCGCTTCCGGTGGTAATAAAGGTGATGAGTTCGCCCGCCTGGTAGACCACCAGTTCCCTGTACTCCGCAAGGGTGTAGCTCCACTGGTCGGTCACGATACCGCCGAAGGGTGCGACCAGGATGCCCCAGGCGTTCAGAATCAGCGACAGCAGCAGCGCGCCGGCCAGAAAGACCGCCAGCATCACTACCCTGCGCCCGCCCACGGACATCGTGCGGCGCGCCTTCTCATAATCCTTAAAAAGGTTCCCCGCTTCCTCCTCCATGAGTAGTTCAATCTTTTCATTCAATTCCTGCTTGCGGGATGAATCGGCATTCCACTCATCCCGCCTGCTCATTCTTTTTCCCATTTTCTCTGTTCCTTACTGCTTTATCATGGTTCCCGTGAAATCCTATAACCGAAATTGCTTCCATAGCCAACGGAAACCGCAGTATTTCCGGCAGGCTTTCCAGAACCTTTTATAATAGGAAAGGTATGCCCCGTATTCTTCTTCCGTCGGGGAAACGCCGCCGTAGATGAGCCGTGCGAAAACGGCACTCAACTCGGTCCATCCCGCGCCGCCCTCGTCCATAAAGACGGTCTTCGACGCGACGCTTTCAGCCTGACGCACCGGCGGGTCATAAGGGGCTCCGCTGATGCCGAGCACTTTAAGCTTCGCGCGGAACAGATGGTACATGCGGCGCACCTGCTCCTCCCGGCCATGGTCCTTCTGCAGCGTTTTCAGCCAGATCTTATGGCGGCATACAAAGCGCCGGATCCCCATCACCGCCAAAAAGGCCGCGATGCAGGCCAGTATAATCAGCAGAATGTGGATTCCCCCGGCGGACGTCAGTGAGAGCGAATCCGTATCGATGCTGTTATCGAGCTGCGTATCGTCCTCTGTCGTCTGCGCCTCATCCTCCGGCGAGGAATCCTGTTCGCCCTCCACCGTCTCGTCCTCCTGCTGCTCGTCGTTCTTCTCGCTGCTGTCCTTCTCCCGGTCCTCGTTTACCTCGCTGGACTGCTCGTCGCTCATCAGCACCTGCGGCGTCGATATCCCGACAATCTCCAGCACCTCGGGCGAAACGACCTTCGTGATCAGGGTAATGTCCAGAACCGGCGGGTTTAAGGGTTTTACCACGCCGAAAAATGTCCCCGCCGTCAGCACAAGAACGATCACCATGGCCAGGACGGACGTCCCGACCAGGGGGATGAACGCATGCTTTCGCGCGTCGGCGTTCAGCATCTGATGCCGGTACCTGGAATAGAGGTACATGACGCCGGCCGCCAGGATAAAGACCACCAGCGCCCACGCGGAAAATGTATACAGCAGGACACAGAGCCAGGCGTGCGCAAACGACCCGGCGACGGCAAAAATGCCGCTCCCCAGCCGCGTGCGCGACGCGGTGAATGCCACCACCGTGATAATGACGATGATCAGAATGCACAGACCCCAGTTATCCTCGCGCGTCTCCGTCTCGATCAGGGAAAAACCCATCCGGTAGCAGAACATGATCAGCACAACCGCGGCCGCGGCAAACACCGGCAGCATAACCAGTCTGCTCCAGCTGCTGTAATTGAAGATAAACAGCAAGAGCAAAACAACCGCCGTTACGGCGATGAACACACCGTAAGATGTGCGCATCTGTTCGGTCAGCTTGAAGCCGTAGACCATGTTGATCTCCAGCGCCACCGCCGCGACCAGACAGAAAATAAACTCCGGGATGGAATAACGTATGTACCAGGCGACGATGCCCTGCATCCCCTTCCCCTGATTCTCTTTTGCCATGCCGGGGGTCGCCGTATCCGTGCCGGTTCCTGTCCGGCTTGCGTTTTTATCATTTACACTCATGCCATACTGCCCCCTTCCAGTTCCGCCGGATCGGAATACGCGAACCACGGAATGCGGTACGCGTCCAGGCTCCGGAGCGGCGCCAGCGCCTCCGCCTCCTCCAGCTCAGTCAGACCCTTCGGCAGCACAAACAGCAGCGAAGGATATCGGCCGCGCAGGTGGATCCGCGTCAGCAGTTCAATCGTCTCCGTCGTCACCTCGGAGGTCACGAGCGCGACGTTGTTCTTTCCATATAGATCCACGGCGCAGCGGTGCAGCAGCTGCTCCACCGGGTAGTCATGCTTGTCCGGCACGACCTTCGGGAGATCCGCCGCCAGGCGGTCGAGTTCCTCCTCCCTCTGGAACGCGCGGGTTTTCCTCATACCGTCGCGGTCAAAGTAAAACAGCTCATGGTCGAGGTGGTTTTTCAGCGCGTAGGCGCACAAGGCGCATGTACCCTCCACCAGCGCGTCATAGAGCTCCATGCGCGCCTCCGCCTCCTCCCGGCTGCTGTACAGGTCGATGACGACGGCGAGGCCGGTCATGCCGATGGTCGTCATCTGCTTCGTCATGTAGGAAAGCGTATGAGCCGACAGTTTCCAGTGAATGGATTTGATCGGGTCGCCCTGCGCGTACTCCCGCACGCCGACATAATCCATGCCCTCGCGGTCCGAGGACTGCCGCGCCAGCGGGTTCTCATTGTTAACCTGATGGGACAGCGGGAAGGAATAAATCCGCCAGATATGGGGAAGCACCTGCACGCCATGCGCCGCGCCGCCGTCCCCGGTCCGTTTGAACAGGCCGATCAGGTCTCCGATCGACACCCGGTCGACGGACACCGTATAATCTCCGATGTGGGTGAAGGATATATTCATATCCATCTGCCGGCGCTCAAACGGCACCAGCGCCATCTCCGTCTCCAGCGTGCTGTCCGTCCCGCCGAACAGGTCGGACAGGCGCAGCCGCACCTTCAGGGACGGGTAGACGAGCGGGCCGCGGTTATGCAGCACCAGCCCGAAGGACTGGCGGGTACCCCGGCGGACCGTCGCCGTCCCCCCGCCCTCCTCCCACTCCAGGCTTTTTCGCAAGCCCAGAAGGTAGAGGCCGGAGACAAGCGTCGCAAAGAGGTAGGCCAGCAGGGGGAAGTACCCGGCCGGGTTTACCATGAACAGCGCGGGGATGAAGCAGACAATGAGCCCGATCACCCACAGGACGGACGGCAGTATCTTTTTTGCAGCCTTTCTTATCCGCCTCATTTCCTACCGCCCTTTTCTTTCCCATTCAGATCCTTCCCGTCTATGCCGGGCTCTTTTTTTACGGCATCCGTTTTCTTTCCGCTCCCGGCCTTCCAGTCCGTGTTCCCGGTCGGCACCGTCACGCTGTTTAATACCGCGTTCACGACGTCCTTCTGCGTCTTGCCCGCCACGGTCGCCTCATGGGTCAGCGTGATGCGGTGCGCCAGGATATGGGGCGCGAGGTACTGGATGTCGTCCGGTTCCACGTAGTTCCTGCCGTTCATCATCGCCCACACGCGGGAAGCGTTCACGAGGAAGATGCCGCCGCGCGGGGAGGAGCCGAGCACGGTGTCCGCACTGGTACGGGTCGCCGCGACGATCTCCGCGATATAGGTCGCAAGCATCGGCTCCACGCGCACCTGCCGCGCCTTTGCCACAAGCTCCTTCACATCCTGTTTGCCGACCACGGGCTGTACGTTCTTCTTCTGCTCCTTCGGCATGAGGATGACGCGCGCCTCCTCCTGCAGGTCCAGATATCCCACGGACATCTTCAACAGGAAACGGTCGAGCTGCGCGTCCGGCAGCGGGTAGGTGCCGAAGGACTCGATCGGGTTCTGCGTCGCCATAACCATGAACGGCTCGTCGAGCGCGTAGGTCACGGAGTCCACGGTCACCTGCTTCTCCTCCATCGCCTCTAAAAGCGCCGCCTGCGTCTTCGCCGAGGCACGGTTGATCTCATCCGCAAGGACGAGGTTGCTCATCACGCCGCCGGGGCGGAACTCGAACTCGCCGCTCTTCTGGTTATAGACCGAGAAGCCGCACACGTCCGAAGGCATGAGGTCCGGGGTGAACTGGATCCGGGAAAAGCCGCAGTCCACGCTCTTCGCCACGGCGGATACGAGGCTGGTCTTTCCCACGCCGGGGACGTCCTCCAGCAGCACATGCCCCTCGGAGAGCAGCGCAAGGACGACCAGTTCAATGGCCTCCCGCTTGCCGAGGATGACGGTGCCTACGTTATCTACAATCTTCCGGACGGCGGCAGCCGCCGCCTGTGCCTCATCGGCGCCCAGGTAATCCCGGGCGCCGGGTCTTTTATCAATTTCTGCCATGCTGGTTCTCCTCTTCTTGAATTGCCCGCGCTCCGATGAAGGGGCGCGGGCATGTTCCGGCTGTGCCGGTTTACAGATTTTTACTTACTTATTTCCACGTACCGGCATAGACCTCATCGGTCGTCTTGCCGTAGTAGATTGTCTGGTCCGCCTGGCCGGACTTGATGGTGTTGCTGATATAGTACGTGTTTCCGCGGCGTACCGTCAGCGTATCCATCCCGTCGCCATCCCAGTCGCCGACCAGCACACTGTCCGTGGCTTTACCGTACGCAACCACCTTGTCCGCATTGCCGGATTTGATGGTATTGCTGATGTAATACGCGTTGCCGCGGCGTACCGCCAGCGTATCCTTGCCGTCGCC
>JAJPXG010000112.1 GCA_021205565.1 Lachnospiraceae bacterium
ATCTACACCCTTAGCAGGGGCGCCTCTTCAGCCACTTGAGTATTTCCGCGTGCTGAATTACATCCGCTACCAAACGGTAACCGCTCTTTTTCAGAGAGCAGTTATGATTATACATATCAAATTTTGCTTTGTCAACGAATTTTTTAAGAAAAATTCAACTAAAATTTCGGCGATTTTGGTCGCCACAAGATGTTGTAAAAATGCGGCTGACCAGGCACTAAATACATTTTAAGCGTATCCGGCCCGCAAAGCCTTTTGCGCAGGCATGTCACCAATCCATCAGTCACCCGTTGCCCACTTCCGCATACAAATTCTTTCCGCGCGCGTCAATCACAACAATCACCGGAAAGTCCTCCACCCAAAGCCTGCGGATCGCCTCCGTGCCCAGGTCGTCATACGCCACCACCTCGGAAGACTTAATCGCTTTGGATAAAAGCGCGCCCGCACCGCCGACCGCCGCAAAATACACCGATCCATTGCGTACAATGGCGTCAATTACAGCCTGCGACCGTTTGCCCTTTCCGATCATACCGCTCAGGCCCAGATCCAGAAGCTGCGGCGTATACTTATCCATTCTGCTGGCTGTAGTGGGTCCGGCTGAACCGATCGGCCGCCCTTCCCTCGCGGGAGACGGCCCCATGTAGTAAATCAGATTCCCTTCTATATTAAAAGGAAGACCTTTTCCTTCGTCCAGCGCCTGCGCCATTCTCGCATGGGCGGCATCTCTCGCCGTATAAAGCGTTCCGCTAAGATAAACATAATCTCCGGCCTGAAGGGATACAGACTCTTCTTTTGAAAATGGCACTGTGATATGCTTTTCCATAAATTCCTCCCGGCAAACTTCCGTGAAATGAATATACCAGACGTGCCGGCATCTCGATGCAGAATAGTCAGCCTCTATATTTTTATTACAACCACACAGATGCGCCAAACCGTTTGCCGGGAGCGCATCATATCATCTATAATTTCAGAAGAACTCATGCATTATAAGACGCGAACCGCGTGCCGGTTGACATGACAACAGATATTAACTGCCACCGGCAAACCCGCAATATGTGTCGGATAGGTGTTAATATTCACTGCCAGCGCGGTGCATCTGCCGCCCAGACCGCCAGGTCCAATACCCGTCGCATTGATTTTTTCTAAAAGCTCCTGTTCCATCTCCGCCACATAGGGAATGTCAGAACGGATGTCCACCGGTCTGGTCAGCGCCTGTTTGGCTAAAAGCGCGCACTTCTCAAAGGTGCCGCCGATGCCTACACCCACCACCACAGGCGGACAGGCATTTGGTCCTGCGTCCTTCACTGCAGTCAGCACCGCTTCCTTCACGCCCTCCATACCGTCTGCGGGTTTCAGCATGAAAATACGGCTCATATTTTCACTGCCAAAGCCCTTCGGTGCGACGGTAATACGCACCTCATCTCCAGGCACAATCTGATAATGAATCACCGCCGGGGTGTTGTCCTTCGTATTCTCGCGCAGCAGCGGATCTTTCACCACAGATTTGCGAAGATACCCCTCCGTGTAGCCCTGCCGGACGCCCTCGTGAATGGCCTCCTCCAGGCTGCCGCCCGTAAAGTGCACCTCCTGGCCCACTTCCATGAAAATCACGGCCATTCCGGTGTCCTGGCAGATCGGTATCATATCCTCGCCCGCAATCTGAAGGTTTTCCTCAAGCTGTCCCAAAATCCGGCAGCCAAGTACGGAGGTTTCCTTCTGCTTCGCGTCGGCGAGCGCCGCCTTCATGTCCGGAGTCAGGAAATGATTGGCCTCGATGCACATTTCCCGGATATTGTCTGTTATTTCTGAAACGGAAATTGTTCTCATTTTATTTTCCAAAAATCTGCGCCTGAATGGCATCCATCTCTTCCGCCGGCAGCTCCTGCGGCTTCCAGGTCACCATCGCCGGGCCATCCGCATAGCGCGGAATTAAATGGCAGTGGAAATGAAACACCGTCTGGCCGGCCGCCTCACCGTTGTTCTGCACGATATTGATGCCGTCCGCGTTTAAATTCTTCGTCAGCTGATCCGCCATCTCTTTCGCCAGTATCATCACCTTCCCGGCAGTCTCAGCCGGGATTTCATGAATGTCACTGTAATGGTCCTTCGGTAAAATCAAAACATGCCCCTTTGATGCGGGACTCGCGTCCATAATCACATTGAACTCCTCATCCTCGTACACACTTCTGGTGGGGATATCCCCGTTTGCCAGTTTGCAGAAAATGCAATCGTCTCTTTTCATAATCAATACGCCTTTCCCCAGTAAACCATTTTTTTCGCCAGCCTGCCGCAGCAGACACACACATCGGACAGATGTTCCTGTTCAAAGGGCATGCAGCGGCTGGTCACTGATAATTTTTCCTTGATCTGATCCTCACAGGCCTGGTCGCCGCACCACATGGCTTTCACAAAGCCGGTTTTTTCAGCGAAAATATTTTCCAGTTCTTCCATATTCAATGCGGTCCAGGTGTGATTGTCGCGGTGAACCCTTGCCTTTTCAAGCATGTCGTGCTGCATGGCGTTAAGAATTTCGCCGACCTTCTCCTCCAGCTCTTCAAACGGCACATCGATCTTTTCAAAGGTATCTCTTCTGCAGACCACGCACTTACCGGCCTCGATGTCCTTGGGGCCAACCTCAATGCGAAGCGGCACGCCGCGCATTTCCTGCTCCGCGAACTTCCAGCCAGGGCTCTTGTCGGAGTCGTCCACCTTGACACGGAAGCCCTTCGCGATCAGGCGGTCTCTTAACTCTGCCGCTTTATCCAGCACGCCTTCTTTTTTCTGCTGAATCGGGATGACCATAACGTGCGTGGGCGCTACCTTCGGGGGCAGGCACAGGCCACGGTTGTCGCCGTGCACCATGATAATCGCGCCGATTAAGCGGGTCGTCATGCCCCAGGAGGTCTGATGCACATATTTCAGTTTATTATCTTTATCCGTAAACTGGATGTCGAAGGCTTTTGCGAAGCCGTCGCCGAAATTATGGCTGGTGCCGCTCTGCAGAGCCTTTCCGTCGTGCATCAGCGCCTCGATAGTATAAGTCGCCTCCGCGCCGGCAAATTTTTCTTTATCCGTCTTGCGGCCCTTGATGACCGGAATTGCCAGCACCTGCTCGCAGAAATCCGCGTATACGTTCAGCATCTGCAGCGTCCGCTCCTCGGCCTCCTCAGCGGTCGCGTGCGCGGTATGGCCCTCCTGCCACAAAAATTCACGGCTGCGCAGGAAGGGGCGGGTCTCCTTCTCCCAGCGGACGACGCTGCACCACTGGTTGTACACCTTCGGCAGGTCTCTGTAGGAATGTATGTCATTTTTATAAAAATCGCAGAACAGAGTCTCAGATGTGGGGCGCACACAGAGCCGTTCCTGCAGCGGCTGCAGGCCGCCGTGAGTCACCCAGGCCACCTCGGGCGCGAAGCCCTCCACATGATCCTTTTCCTTATTTAATAAGCTCTCCGGGATAAACATAGGCATATACACGTTCTCCACGCCTACCGCCTTGAATCTCTGATCAAGCTGAGACTGGATCAGCTCCCAGATTGCGTAGCCCGCCGGCTTGATTGCCATGCAGCCCTTCACGGAAGTATATTCGATCAGCTCCGCCTTTTTAACCACGTCCGTGTACCACTGGGCGAAGTCCTCCTCCATGGAAGTGATCGCTTCCACCATTTTTTTGTCAGCCATTTTCTTTCCTCCTCCTGAAATCATAAATGCGAAAAGTCATCTGTAATCACCGCAATGTAAAAGTCCTCAGGCAGACAGCCTCCCGGGCATGCCTGCATGCCCCGGCCTCACCGCTGAAGTCACTTTCACTGTAAATCAACGAAAGGGCAGCACACCGCTCCTCCCGCAAGGGACCGGAGACCGGCGGTACCACCCTTCTTTATGCTCTCACATACACTCTTAGCCGTTAACGCCGGCTTACGTTGCGCTTTCGCGAAAAGCTCCCCGGAGGGTTTCCGTCATCCGCGGCAGGAATTCACACCATCCATTCCCTCTCTGCAGCCCGATTCTACGTACTTGCCCGGTTCTTTGCTCATGTGTCCAAATTCTAAAATAATTTTGCCCCTGTGTCAAGCATTTTTATATCATTTACGCCTGGTCTGCCGCTGTTTTCAGTCACCAGGTACACAAAATCAGGCGTCGGGCATGTCTGCAGGAATAGTCCCTGCATTTTCAGCCGACCTTAGGTTTATCTCCTCCTTGATAATACCTCGCCTGCGCGTTCCAGAGTGCCGCATACCTTCCGCCCTCATCCTGAAGCAGTTCCTCGTGCCTTCCCTGTTGAATAATGTTTCCCTCCTCCATGACCAGAATACGGTCGCAGAATCTGCAGGAGGAAAGGCGGTGCGAAATAAATATGACAGTGCTGTCACGCAAAAGAGTGTGTATATTTTCATATATCACAGATTCGGAAAGCGGATCGAGCGAGGATGTGGGTTCATCCATGATAAAAATCAATTCATCCTGATATCGCGCGCGGGCAATTGCGATTTTCTGCATCTCGCCGCCGGAGACCTCAATCCCGTTCGGGTCGAGCTGACGGAAGAGCGAGCTGTCAAGCAGCTCACAAAAACGATCCGGCAGTCCCGCGAACCGGATGGATTCTGAAACCCTCTGCATATCCGGTGAGGCACAGGCCGCAATATTTTCCTTGATCGGCAGAGCAAAGAGGCAAAAATCCTGGAAGACGACAGAAATTCCGGCAAAGCCATTCTCATCTGTATGGGCAGTCCCATTTACAAGAATGGTTCCCTTCTGCGGACGCAGCAGGCCGCAAAGAAGCATAATCAGCGTGCTCTTGCCGCTGCCGTTTCTCCCGACCACCGCCACATGCTCACCTTTTCTGATTGTCAGATTGAGATCGCGGATGCCAAATTTTCCCGCTCCCTTCCCGTAGGAGAAGTCCACGTTCCGGGCCACAACCACGGTGTCCTGAGAGCATCCTCCTGTCAATATATCCGAACCGGGCAGGGCATCCGGGCATATTGATGTACTCTCCCCTGTTTTCGATTCTGCCGTGAACCCGGCGACGGTATTTTTCTCACACTCCAGATGCTCCCAGAACGCGTCCAGCCAGAGGACAACATCCTGATTTCTGACAGCCGCCTCACCCATTGCGACGCAACTGTCATAAAACCGTTTCAGAATGCCGCTGAAGCTTGTAAAGACACCGACAGTGATCATTCCCCGAAGCGCCAGCAGCCCCGCCAACAGATAGATCAGGCAGTTCGAAATCTGTTTACAGGCCTGTCCGGCACCGTTTACAGCAGCAGCCGTCTTTTCATAAGCCCGGCTTTTCCCATATTTCTGCGCATTCGCGTCGTCGATCAGGTTTGAAATGATGCCGTCCTGCCTGAAAACCCGCACTTCCTTCGCGGTTTTTAAAAATCGCAGGTACTCCCTGTCCAGATACCAGCCGATTTTATAGAGCGGCAGAATCTGCGCGTGATATGTTTTTCTGTGTGCCAGCAGGTAAAATGACCGCCTCACAGAACTGGCAATCAAAACCGCATTTGCCAGAACCACCATTGCCGCCGCAATCGCTGCCCCTGTATCGATCAGCGTCACATTGATCCCACTGCCGCATAAAGTGACAGCCGCCGAAAGGATGGAAACCACGCAGCCGATCACGCTGTTCATCACCTCAATCACGGACGATAATTTCACGTCATTCTCATCCGTCAGTTCATAGATTTTTCGTTTCTGGCTCTGAAACGAATCACGCAGGAACGTCTCGTAGCAAACCCTTGCAGACTTCTCCGCAATCAGACGGTTCTGTGTTGTCAGAAAGCGGCTGTTCTCGATCGCCAGCTGTTTTTCAATCACGGACAAAATCGACTGATACAGCAGATTTGCCAGCGTCAGCGTCAGAACGGCCCGCACCAGCACCGCTGTCTGTCTGCCGGCCAGTCCGTCGATCATCCGGGCTGCCAGTACCAGATTCACATAAGGAAAAGCAGTTCCAAGAACGGTACTGAGCAGATTGCCAATGAGCAGTCCCGGGTGCCATTTCCATAACAGCGCAAACGTTTTCCGGTATAAAGTATATGTCTTTTTCACAGGCACACCTCCCGCAGCTCTTCTCTCTGATAATTTCTGCGCTGGGTTTCAAACAGTTCACTGTATTTTCCACCCCGCTCCATCAGTTCCTGATGAGAGCCGGACTCCACAATTTTTCCATTCTCCAGCAGGATAATTCTGTCACAGAACAGGGTGGAGGCCAGCCGATGGGAAATGAAGAGGCTGATTTTTCCTTCCGAGAACTGACTATAATGATGGTAAAGATTCTGCTCCGCAATAGGGTCCAAAGAAGCGGTAGGTTCGTCTAAAATCAGGCACTTCGATGGTTTATAAATTGCCCGTGCCAGCGCCAGCTTCTGCATCTCGCCGCCGGAGAGACTCACGGCGTCCGGATAAATCTCCTGGATAAAGCGTTTCTGTAAATCAACGCCGGTCAGTCCGGCGTCCTCCACGCTCTTTTGCAGGCGGTCTGAATTTGCTTCGCCCAGCGCGATATTTTCCGCGATTGTCATCGGCAGAACGCTGATCTCCTGAAAAACCGCCGAGAACATGGCAATATATTCCTGCGAGTCAAATTCTGTGATATTGATACCGTTCAGTAAAATCCTTCCTTCCGTGGGCGTCAGCAGGCCGCAAAGCAGCAGCGCCAGGGTCGTCTTCCCGGCGCCGTTTAAGCCGACAACGCCGGTTTTCTCTGTGCGCGACAGCTTCAGGCTCAGATGGTCAATGATCAGATGACTGCTGCCAGGATAATGGTACAATACATTCAGAAACTCGATTGTCTCCACTTCCTGCGGCAGCGGCCTTTTTCCTTTTCGTCTGTCCGCCTCTTTAAACGGATGAAGGAAAGCTGTCAGCTCCGCCACGTCCAGGCCGCTTTTGTATGCCTGCTGCATGCCCTCCGCGATGCGCGAGAGCATGCCCGAAAAGGAAGCGGTCAGGCTGATATAAAAGACAAAATCCGCCACTGTCATTTCCCGCTGCATATACAGATACACCAGGCACAGGTAAATACCGGTATCCCGCAGGAAATGGACAAGCGCGTTCATCTGCCGGTTTAAGGAGGCTGCAGACTCACTCTTCCTCAGGACGCCGTCCTTTTGGGCCGCGAAGCGGTCATATTTTTCAAAAAGCCAGCCGCTCATGTGAAATATCCGCATATCCTTAGCGCACGCGGCAGCCCCGGCCTTACTGACAATATAGGCAATCCTGCGCTGCATAGGCGCCAGCAGGTCCCTGTAACAGCGCTGCTTCCCGGCAGCATGTATATTGAGAAAATAAGTCGCCAGATAAGACGCCGTCACCACAAGCGCCAGCGCCCAGTGAAGGGAGGAGAGAACCGATATATAAACCAAGAGACCGATCATGCCGCAGGCCACATCCGCAACAGTCGACAAAAGCTCCACTACGCAGGGCTGCTCCCGGTTTACAGACGCACGAACATTGGAAATTGACCTCTGATAGCCTGCGTCAAGCGTTTTTTCGTAAGGAACCGTCATGCGTTCAACGTTAATCTGTCGGCCCAGGTCAGATTTCACCAGTTCAGCGCCCAGTTTCATCTGAGACTGCGCCCAAACCGAAGTCAGACTCAGGGCAGTGACCCCAAGCGTCAGCGCCAGCAGCATCGCCGCGAAATCATACATGCCACGTTCGTCCGTAATGCACTGCACCAGCTGCCTGCTCATATAGCTGGTAAGCAGCGGCAGAAGCAACGCAGCCCCCGCACTCGCGGCCATAGACACGCAAATAAAACTTTTCCATTCCCTGCACGAACGAAAGGAATAGCGGACAGAGTGAATGATATCTTTGAAATGCATGAACCGGATCCCCTCTCTTTGAAGCGAAACACTATAAGTGAAGTGCTTTAAATGAAAGCACTCCTGATTGCAGCTTTTTTAATCGAAGCGCTTTTAACAGAAGCAGTCTCTGAGAGGATTATACCGCCGTACTCACAGCAGAAACAGTCTTGTTCTGCATACCGTTTTGCAGTATAATATTAGTGGAAAAAGGCACGCCTGTCAGCAAAAGCACTGACCCCCGCCCCGAACCAGCCATGTAAATATCCTGAAGAGAATCTCAAAATCCGGGGTAACTGCCCCGGATTTTATGCATTGTCATTCTGTAATTGTCTGAAGATGTATTCTGCTTTGTCCTCATTCTTTTTTCGCAGAAAACACCTGAAACACCTCGTTGCGCGGCTCAACCGTCACCCTCAGCTCCTTCCCCGTCTCAGGATGCAGAAGCGTCAGAGTATCCGCACATAAGGCCACAAAATCTGCCTTTAATTCCCGGCCAAGCGCCAGGCTCTCCTTACTTCCGTATTTTAAATCGCCCAAAAGTGGCAGGCCATGCGCCGCCATCTGACAGCGGATCTGGTGAAAGCGGCCCGTCTCAAGGTCAATCCTGGCCAGAGCCGCGTTTCCCTGTACTTTTTGAAGGCGATATGTCAATACCGCCTTCTGTGCGCCGCGTACAGCAGTTACAATTCTCGCCCGACCGCCTTCCTTCATCAGGAAGTCGTTAAGCTCCACCGGCTCATCCAGCTTATAGTTCATCACTTCCGGAAGATATACTACCGCGCGGTAGCTCTTTTTCATCCGCCCGTTTTGAAGCTGTCTCGCCAGCTCCGCGGCCGTTTTCTGATCCTTCGCCACCGCCAGGAGTCCCTCCACTGGCTGGTCGAGCCGGTGAGCCAATCCCAGATATGGGATCTTCGTACCGTGGCTTAAATAATTTTTCAGCTCGCTGACCACATCTGCCTGGCTGACTCTGGCGCTCTCGGTCGCCAGGCCGGCCGGTTTATAGACCACCAAAAGCCTCTCGTCCTCGTATACAATCTCCGTCCGCATAGATCAGACCTTGAAGCGGTAACCGACGCCCCAGATTGTCTCAATATACTGGGGTTTGGAGGTATCGTACTCGATCTTCTCACGGATCTTTTTAATGTGCACAGTGACAGTGGCGATATCGCCGACGGACTCCATATTCCAGATCTCGCGGAAGAGCTCTTCCTTGGTATAAACGTGGTTCGGGTTCTCCGCCAGGAAGGTTAAAAGGTCAAATTCCTTGGAGGTGAAGACCTTCTCCACACCGTCCACATAAACGCGGCGGGCCGTTTTATCGATGCGGATACCGCGGATTTCCACGATGTCATTTTCCTTGCTGTGGCTGCCGACCAGACGCTCATAGCGGGCCATGTGAGCCTTCACTCTTGCCACCAGCTCGCTGGGGCTGAAGGGCTTGGTCATATAATCGTCGGCGCCCAGACCCAGGCCTCTGATCTTGTCGATATCGTCCTTTTTGGCGGAAACCATCAGGATCGGAATATTTTTCTTTTCCCGGATATTCTTGCAGACCTCGAAGCCATCCATACCCGGCAGCATCAGATCCAGCACCACCAGGTCAAAATCCTCTTTTAACGCCATGTCCAGGCCCACATCGCCGGCATTGGCAATGGCGACCTCAAAACCGGAAAGCTCCAGATAATCCTTTTCCAGATCGGCGATTTCCACCTCATCCTCAATAATTAAAATTCTGCTCATGTTCTTTCCTCCTTATTGTCAGGACGGCACTCTGGCGCTTTACGCCTGTCCCGTATATTTTCTTAATACAAAGTGCATACAGGTGCCCTCGCCCTCTTTGCTGGTGGCCCAGATATAGCCGCCGTGGTCCTGTATGATTTTTTTCACAATGGAGAGGCCCAGACCGCTGCCGCCGGTACTGGAGTTTCTCGAGGAGTCCGCCCGGTAGAATCTGTCGAAAATATTCTGCAGATCCTTCTGTGCGATACCCTTGCCGTTGTCCTCAATCTCCACGCGGATGGAGTCCACCTCATCCAGAATACGGATGCTGATCTCCCCGTGGGGCTTGTCATTATATTTGACACTGTTGCTGACGATGTTATTAACCACACGCTTGATCTGCTCCGGATCCGCGATGACCATCGTATCGTCCGCAACCAGATTTTCATAATTTAAGGTGAAGTTCTGGCTCTCCAGGTCCATGCCAATCTCTTCGATACAGTCTGTGAAATACTCCCGCACCGCGATCTTCAGGAAATGGTAGGGGATGCGGTTATTATCCACACTCGAATACATGGTCAGCTCGTTGATCAGCCGGTCCATGTCGACGGCTTTATTATAAATGATGTGTACGTAACGGTCGAGCTTCTCGGGCGTATCTGCGACGCCGTCCATAATGCCCTCCACATAGCCCTTGATAGAGGTGATGGGAGTTTTCAGATCGTGAGAAATATTGCTGATCAGCTCTTTGTTCTGCTTCTCATTCTGAAGCTTTTCCTCGGAGTTCTCCTTCAGTCTGAGGCGCATGTCCTCGTAATTACGGTACAGATCACCAATCTCGCCCTTGCCCATGGTCTCTAAGCGGTACTCGAAATTGCCGTCCTTGATTTCCTGCATGGCCGTGTTCAGTTCATCGACAGGCTGCAGCACTCCTTTATAGATCCAGAGAGAATAAACCACGCTGGTCAGAACCAGAATAATCACCATGGAAATAAACATGGATTTCAGGAAGCTGAAGGATACCAGCTGTCTGTAGCTCTCCAGCGCGTCCGGCATCATCACGATGGTGCCGTCTTCTTCCACCTCTGTGGAGATTTCCTGGCGCACATCCACAATATTCCTGCTCAGAAAATATCCGCCAACCAGAATGAATGTGACGGAAATCAGAATCAGGGGCACCGCAACGAGCACCACCAGCGTAACCATAATTCGTGTTTTCAGTTTCATAATCGCATTCGCCTCATAATTTAAATGCCCGTTTGTCCTTTGTATCATAGCATAATTTAAAGAGACTGACGAAAGAAAATTGCGTGAAATATATAAAAAAATAATAAAGTAGTTGACATACCGAAATTCTTTGTTATAATAACAGTAACGATTACTATTATTGAGGAGACGCAATGACAGTCAGACACAGCAGACAGCGGGAATGCATCAAAAGCTTCCTGATGGCCCGAAAAGATCATCCGACCGCCGATGTCGTGTACGCGCATGTGAGGGAACAGTATCCCAACATCAGTCTCGGTACCGTTTACCGCAATCTTTCCCTGTTAAGTGATTTGGGAGAGATTCAGCGGATCAACGTGGGGGACGGCGTGGAACACTTCGACGCGGACACATCGACGCACTATCATATTGTATGTACGAAGTGCGGCTGTGTGCAGGATATCCGGATGGCGCCGCCGCGGCTGTTGGACCAGGCGAATAGTAATTACGAAGGCATTGTCACAGGACAGTCCATTTTATTTACGGGCATCTGCCCGGACTGCCTGAAGGCAAAGCAGCCATCTTAAAAGGCCCTGCCGGATGAAACAGCCGCTTTCAGGGCATGCTGTTTGAAACAGGCAGACGCCATGTAACCCGTCAACAAGTGGATGATACACGGATTTCCTCACAGAAAGCCCTGCGGGTGTACGCGCAAAGCGCTCTCGAAATCCCTTGTATCATTAAATTTCAACGGAAGGAAAGGATTTTATTATGAAGTATGTATGTCAGGTTTGTGGTTATGTTTACGAGGGAGACAACCCTCCCGCCGAGTGCCCGGTTTGCCATGTAGGCCCGGACAAGTTCAAGGCCATCGAGGGCGAGATGACGCTCGCCGCCGAGCACGAGTACGGCATTTATGACAAGACTGTCAAGAACAATCCCGATATCAGCGAGGAAGATAAAAAATACATCTTCGACCAGCTGAAGGCGAACTTCGAGGGTGAATGTTCCGAGGTTGGTATGTATCTGTGCATGGCCCGCATCGCGCACCGCGAGGGTTATCCGGAGATCGGCCTCTACTGGGAGAAGGCAGCTTATGAGGAAGCCGAGCACGCTTCCAAGTTCGCGGAGCTTTTAGGCGAGGACTTAGAGCCCAACATGAAGGCCTCCACGAAGGAGAACCTGGCCTGGAGAGTCGAGTGTGAGTACGGCGCGACAGCAGGCAAGGTAGAACTGGCCAAGTGCGCGAAGAAGAATAATCTCGACGCGATCCACGACACCGTACATGAGATGGCCCGCGACGAGGCGAGACACGGCAAGGCACTGGAAGGACTGCTGAAGAGATATTTCGGATAAACAGACAAACGAGCTTCTTTCTTAAATAAAACACCATGATGAAACACCACGGAGAACCCGGCATGACCGCAAGGTCATGCCGGGTTCTCGTCTCATTCCGGTTTTCAGTCAGTAAAACAGCCTGTATAATTTCCTCCCGGATACAAAGTGGAGGAATACAGCCTTCTGGTCTGTGGAAGGGGATTTCCGGAAGGCGCCTGTTTCAGTGAATATTCAGTTCCCGAAAAAATCCAGGCCGTGTTCCGGTCATAGACAATGACCTCCTCCCTGCCCCGGCCAAACAAATCTCCGTGAAGTACATATCCATCCCTGGGGAAGGTCACCACATTTCTGCCGTCCCCGTCATAAAGCCCCGGCATCACGCCTCCGCCCCGACGGTAAGCGAGGATCAGATCCCTGCCCTCCCCGTTCCAGTTGTATAAGGCGTCCACGATGGTAAGCCAGCCATTTGTCTGCCGGTCTTCCTTCCAGATTTCCTTTCCATGACAATCCAGCAAGAACATCCCATCCTTGCCGTCCCACTGTCCCTTATACCCGTCGCCGCGCCTGATCCGATCCAGGCCTGCCACCTGCAGGCCTTCCTGAGAAGGTATAAATTTTCCCAGCGCCACATGCTGAGACTCGATGGAACCGTCATAACGCCAGAGCTCTTTTCCGTCGCAGCTGTAAAGGCAGGTCACGCTTCCGCCCACCACAATCTCCGGGACACCGTCCCCGTTCACGTCGCCTGTCCACAGGCAGTCGGCATGATCCTCCAGATCATGACAGGACCACAGAAGCTTCCCGTTATGATCCAGCAGATCATAGCCCGCCATCACCTCATCAAAGCCATCTCCGTTGATATCGAAGGCCCAGGGAAAATGTCCCACGTTTCCCTCGTGTGTCCAGAGCAGATGAAAATCCTGATCCAGCGCCCACAGCCTGCGGTACCTGTCCTTGAGAATAATATCCGACGGGTGCTCCCCTCCCCGCAGATTGGCGATAATAATACAGTCGTGAGCGTACGGATCCGGCAGGGCATATTTTCGCTTCAGCTCCCCTGTGGCGCCGTCCAGAATCAGAAACTCCTTCTTCATGACGCACAGGATCTCCAGTCTGCCGTCTCCGTCAATATCATAAATCTGCGTAGGAAAATCCGAGCCGAAATTCCCAGGCTTTTCCCCCGCCTTCCCTACCTGCCACATAAGCTCTCCCGTCAGCCGATAGGCTGTGACGCAGGTAATCTGATGGGGTACATAGCGGTCATCAATGCCGCTGTCCGCCTGCACGACGATGAGTTCCATTCTCCCGTCGCCGTCAATATCTCCTAAAAGTCCCTTGCCGCCTCCGGCCGCGCTGATATCTATGCTTCCTAAAAGCAATGCCTGCTTTCCCTTCTCCTGTGTCTTATTCATCATATCTTATCCTTTCGTCTGCAAATCAGGTGATCCAATGTCAGCTTCATCCCCTCTTCTTTTCATGCCTCCGCATTGTTTCATGATTGTAGCATTCACAAAATTTGGTGTCAACTTCGCCCGGCTCTTTTCCCTCCTTTTACACGAAAGAAAAGTATCCGGTTTCACGCAATCCAAAACACCGCTTTACTGGTCGGGCCACCATTCGGGCGTGTTCTGCTGAAAGGTAGTCCTCTGGAACTCCCTCGGGGATATGCCGGTATATTTTTTGAAGCTTCTGCTGAAATACAGCGGATCCTCATACCCCACCAGGGCCGCAATCGTGGAAATGGTCATCGTGTCGGCGGAGAGTAAAATCTTCGCCTTTTCCATGCGCAGTTCATTGAGGAAACGCATGGGCGATGTGCCGGTATATTGTTTAAATGTATGTGAAAAATAGCTTTCACTCAGACGGCAGTAAGCGGCCATGGTTGAGATCGTCCAGGCCTCAGCATACTTCTGGTTCAGGTGCATAATCAGACGATCAATGGAAAAGCTGTCCTGAGAGGTTAACGCGGACTGCTGACAGGAGCGGTGAATCAGGGCAAACATTTTGTAGAGACTGCCGACCACAATATCGTTGAACATCGGTTTTTTCAGCTGCAGCTCTGTCATGATATCCTGAAACAGAAGCTTCACGGAAAGATTTTCTCCGATATAAGCGCTTTCAATCTGATATCTGTCCAGAATACGCTCGCAGTCAGAGCCGGTGAAATGAAGCCAGTAGACATCCGGGTGATCACTGGCATAATAGGAATAGACCTGCGGCTCATGAGGGCGAAAAAGCAGAATATTACCGGCAGAAACGGTTTTCCAGCTGCCGTTTAAAAAATAATGTCCGGCGCCCTTATAGATGTAAATAATCTGATAATCCAGCCGTCCTTCCGTCCGCTGCTGGGAATAATCCCTGGTGTTGAACACCTGCCAGCCGCAGCAGTTTACAGACAGAGGTACGGACAGGTCTGCATAGCCAATCACCCGTCTTTCATTTCTTAAATGTCCTGACACGTTGATCATTGGTTTTATTCTCCTGAAGAAAAAATGACAGATGTTGTTGCGGTTGCTAAGCGCCGGTGGCGCTTGTTCAGCAACGACCGAAGCGAAGCGGAGACCCCCAAAGTCATAAATACAAATGCACACCCGAAGGGCGTACCTTGCGTAAGCATTTGATTTCTGACTTTTGGTCCCTTGTATCATCATACCGCATAAAAGCAGAATTGTCCATATAAAAGGCATAGAATGATATGGAGCGTTATCCCCCAAAAAGCTATACTCCGAATCAGCAGGAAGGAGAGAAAAATGAATAAAACAAAGCAAATGCACACAGAAAGGAGGTGAACTGGCGCATGAAAAGACAGATTATACTTCTGATGACGGACACGACAAGAAAAGACATGTTGGGCTGCTACGGGAATCCCGAAATGAAGACTCCCAGCCTGGATCAGCTGGCGGAGGAAGGAATCCGCTACGAGAACGCGTATACCTGTCAGCCAGTCTGCGGCCCGGCCAGAAGTGCCATATTTACCGGCACATTTCCTCATACCAACGGGGTGACCGCCAACGGGATCTCCATGGGTGCCAACGTGGAAACGATCGGCCAGCGGCTTGGCAGGCACCACATTCCCTGCGGTTATATCGGGAAATGGCACCTGGACGGCTGGGATTATTTCGGGCGCGGCATATGCCCTGACGGCTGGAATCAGGATTACTGGTACGATATGAAATGTTACCTGGACGAGCTCGGACCGGATGAGCGCGTGCACTCCAGAAATCCGCAGGAAGCCTACCGGGAAGGTTTTTCGGAAAGCTTCACATACGCTCACAGGTGTACGGACAGGGCGCTGAAATTTATAGAGGAATTTCAGGAACGGGACTTTTTTCTGACGGTTTCCTATGATGAGCCCCATGGGCCATCCCTGTGTCCGGCGCCATATCACAGCATGTATCAGGATTTCCGGTTTCCTGACGGACCGCAGTATCACGATGACCTGCAGGACAAACCCCTGATGCAGCGTCTGTGGGCGGGTCAGAATCTCCACGCGGATCCAGAGCAGCTTCGCGGCCCGTCTCCGCAGCTGGCTCAGTTTTTAGGCTGCAATTCCTACGTGGACTATGAGATCGGACGCGTTCTGAACAAAATCAGGGAAACCATCCCTAATGCCATGGTCATTTTTACATCCGACCACGGAGATATGCTGGGCGCCCACAGGCTGTTTTCCAAAAATGCCGCCGCGTACAGAGAGGTGGCCAACATTCCGCTGCTGATCAAGGGCGGCGCGGCTCACCGGGTGGTTCATACGCCGGCCTCCCACATCGACCTGGCGCCGACAATTATGGAATATTTCGGGCTGCCGGTTCCGAAGGCGATGGAGGGACACAGCATGCTGGCACAGATCAAAGATCCGGATGTCCGGATCAACGACGCGGTGTTTCTGGAATTTACCCGCTACGAAGTAGACCATGACGGCTTCGGCGGACTGCAGCCAATGCGCGCGATCGTAGACGATCGATATAAGCTGGTAATTCATCTGCTGGACACGGACGAGTTTTATGATTTAAAGGAAGATCCCCATGAGGTACATAACTGCATTGATGATGACCGCTACGCGGATATCCGGCGCAGCCTGCATGACAGACTGCTGGCTCATATGAACGACACCAGAGATGAATGCAGAGGGTACCAGTGGCGCACGCGGCCCTGGCGGGAGCCCTTTGAACCGTCCTGGGAAAACGAGGGCTGTACCCGGCAGCCCGAAAACGACCCCTGCGAACCGCGGCAGTTAGATTACGATACCGGACTTCCCATGGAGAACGCAGTCCGCGTCAAAAACAACCAGGAAAGGAGCTGCAATGAATAAAAAAGCAGTAAATGCGGGACAAACGGCTGAAACGTCCCGGAAGAAATTCCACGACAGAGTCATCGTAAATTTATGGTGCTGGCTCTTCATGGCCGCAGCGGTTATTTTTTATATTCTGTTTCAGGGCTACCCCATCCTTTGCAGTATATGGTATTCCCTGCTGGACTGGTCCGGACTGACCACCAACGCTTCGTTTGTGGGACTTGCAAATTACAGGGAACTGCTTGAAGATCAGCTTTTCTGGAACGCATTCGCAAACAGTCTGAAATATACGGCTATGATCGTTCCCCTTGAGCTGGTGGTGTCTTTGTTCTTTGCCTACATACTGAATAATGAAAAGCTCAAAGGGCGGGGCATTTTCAGAACCATCTATTTTATCCCCGTCATTACAACAGCCTCTGTTGTGGGCATCATCATGATTTTTATTCTGGGAGTTCAGGGTCCTCTTAATTATCTGCTTAACTGGCTGCATATTACTGACACCTCCGTGAATTTCCTGGGGACCGCCAAATATGCCATGCCGACACTGGTAGCGATTTCTCTGTGGAAGGACTGCGGTACCTATATGATTTACTGGCTGGCCGGACTGCAGGGGGTCTCCTCGGACGTGTACGAGGCCGCGGCCATCGACGGGGCAGGCAGAGGAAAGACCTTCTTTTATATCGTACTGCCGCTGATCGCGCCCACCGGAGGAATCATCGCGATTTTATGCGCCATCAACTCTCTGAAAGTGTTCGATATCATCAAAACAATGACGGAGGGCGGCCCCTTTTACGCCACGGACGTCATCGCGACCTTCGTTTACCGGACCGCCTTCTCCAGTGAAATCGGTATGCCAAGGCTGGGATACGCAAGCGCGGCGGCGGTGTTTTTCGGTATAACCGTGATTGTCGTCGGCCTTATATTGAATATGGTCAAAAACAGGCTTGGTAAAATGAACCAGGAGGTGTCTCAATGAATCAGGGAAAAATGAAAAGACGAATCAAAAAAGTGGTAGTCTACTTGTTCCTCAGCGCGGTCGGTTTTGTGTGGATTTACCCGATTTTATGGATGGTGTCGGCGTCCTTTAAAAGTCAGACAGAATTTTTTTCCAACCGCATCGGGTTGATTCCGGAAGCTCCTACCTTCGAAAATTTCGTCCGCATCTGGAACAAGGCAAATTTCGGCACTTATTTTCTGAACACCGTGATCGTAACCGTATTTACAGTAATCCTGGTGCTGATCATGACCATGATGGCCGGATACGCCATGGGACGATATCAGTTCGTTGGGAAAAAAGCGGCAATGGGAATTTTTCTGGCAAGCATCACCATTCCCCTCGTCAGCACGATTATTCCAACCTACGAGGTAGTCAAAAGCATGCACCTGGTCGGTACCAAGCTCGGCCTTATCCTGTCCCAGGCAGGAGGCGCCCATGTGATTTTTCTGCTTTTATTTACCAGCTTCTTTGAATCTGTGCCAAAGGAGCTGGAGGAGGCGTCCAAAATGGACGGCTGCAATTATTTTAAAACGTTTTTCTACGTGATGATGCCGTTGTGTAAGCCGATCGCCACAACGGTGGTGATTATGGAAACCATCTGGACCTGGAACGCCTTCATGCTTCCCCTCGTGCTGACGCTGAATAATCCGTCCGCCAGGACGCTGGCCGTGGGACTGTACGCGTTTAAAGGAGAAAACACCGTGGACTGGACGGGTATCGCAGCAGGCGGCACGATCGCGGTGATTCCCATCATTATATTATTTATCATTATGCAGAAGCACTTTGTCGAAGGCATAGCCGGCGCAGTAAAAAGCTGAAAGGAGAACGACATGAAAACTTTAACACGAAGGGACTTTTTGAAACTCTCAGGGGCGGGACTTGGCGCGCTTGGCCTGACAGGGCTGACCGGGTGCTCCAACTCATCCCAGGACTCGCAGACGGCATCAACTGATTCTGGCTCTGACGGGAAAAATAACAGCGACGAGCAGGTGACTCTGCGCGTGGTGGACTGGAGCGATGGTTCCGCAAACCGGCGGGAAGAATTTCATCAGAAATTTATGGACGAACACCCCGACATTGCGGTAGAATATACTATGCTGACAGTGGATCAGTTTAAAAACACGATTGTGACGCTGATCAAATCCGGCGACGGCCCTGATCTTTTCCCGATTCCCGTCGGAATGACCTTAAATACGGTTCTGGAGGAAAACTGGTATCAGCCTCTGAATGACTACGTGACGGCGGAGTTTGAAAAATCCTTTGATCCGGACTCCTTCGCGGAGGGCGTGACGCACGTCGGGGACGACTGGTACACGATCACAGAGGTGATGCCCACCATTCAGTGTCTGTTTTTCTATAATCAGGACGTGCTGGATCAGGCGGGCGTGACGGAAGTTCCGCATACCTATTCCGAATTCCGGCAGGCCTGCAGACAGATCACGGAAAACGGCCACGGCAGTGTGTACGGCCTGATTGACGGCGGTAAGCAGGTAAACCGCATGGATGTGCTGGCCAGATCCATGGCGGCCGCGGCGGGCGGAAAAATTGCCGCCACCTCCAAGGTGCTGACCGACGGAGGAAGGGCGCCGTATGATTCAGACGCGATGCTTCAGGTGATGGGCTTATTAAAGGATCTGACTGACGACGGCAGCATTCACCCGGACACGGTCAATATCAGCGCGCCGGAGGCCCGGGAATTATTTGCCCAGGGGCAGGCAGGCTTTTTATGCCAGGGCATGTGGTGTATCACGCAGTGGCACGAGGACTACCCGGATTTAAATTACGGCGTTATGGCGGTGCCGGTGCCGGACGGCGTGACCGATACTTATGTGCAGGCAGGCGAGCTTTCCCCGTGGATCGGCATTTACAGTCAGTCCAAGCATCCCCAGGCAGCGGCCGATTATCTGATGGCACTGTTTGACGCGGAATTCGGGTATCAGTCGGGCTGTGTGTCTGATGGGACCTTTGTTTCCGTCATTCCGGCAGTCAACGATGCGTACATGACGAACGAAGTGATGATCGACTATTATACGATTGCCGGGGAAACCTCTAAGACCGTGCCCTCGATCACCATGAGAGATGAAAAGGCCTACGATTTTTATACGGAGGTTACAGATGTGCAGCCGAGCCTCGGCGCCATTGTGCAGGGCGTCATTTCTCAGAGCATCACCGATTATGAACCTTATTTAACGGAGCTGGCTGACGCATCCACAAAGGAGTGGCAGCGCGCCTGTGAGGCCGTGGGGATGGATTACAGTGTGCTGGAGTTTGAGAACTGGGATCCGTCCAGAGACTATACGCAGGAAGATTATGACGCGTTGTGACCAACGCAGGGAGACAATACAGGATGAAACACTTTGATTACACCAAAATAAAAGACCCTCTCTATTTTCAGGAAAACCGGCTTTCCGCCCACTCGGACCACCCTTTTTACGCCTCGTGGGAGGAGATGGAGGAGGGCGCATCCTCGTTTGTCCAAAGTCTGAACGGCCTCTGGAAATTCCATTACGCCAAAAATTACGGGCAGACAATCCCCGGTTTTGAACAGCCGGACTATGACTGCAGCGGCTGGGACGATATCCGCGTCCCGGCCCACATTCAGCTGGAGGGATATGATGCACCGCAGTATGTCAACATACAGTATCCCTGGGAAGGCCACGAGGAAGCAGCGCCAGGAGAGATTCCGCTGCGTTTTAACCCTGTCGCAAGCTATGTTACCTGTTTCACCTTGCCCAGGCAAATGCAGGGAAGGCGGATTTTTGTCTGTTTTGAGGGCGCGGAGAGCGCCCTTGCCCTGTGGCTGAACGGGCAGTTTGTAGGGTACGCTTCCGATTCCTTTACGCCGTCTGAATTTGAACTGACGGATGATATTCAGCCGGGCGAAAACAAGCTCTGCGCGCAGGTCTTCAAGTGGAGTGCCGGCAGCTGGTGCGAGGATCAGGATTTCTTCCGCTTTTCCGGCATATTCAGAGACGTCACACTCTTCACGGTTCCGGATACGCATATCCGGGATCTGCAAATCACGGCTATGCCGGAGGAAACACTTAAAAAAGCCAGGCTGCAGATCATCACACAAACCTGGGGCAGGGGAAAGGCTGTAGTTTCCCTTCTCGACCACGGCAAGAAGCTGACGGCAGCGGAATATATTCTCGACGGAGAGGATCGTCACGCCTTTTGGGTGGAGCAGCCTAAGCTCTGGAGTGCGGAGACGCCGGTCCTCTATGACCTGTATATTGAGGTTTATACCTCAGACGGGAAATTATGTGAAATCATTCCGCAGAAGGTGGGATTTCGCAGATTTGAGCTGAAAAATACCCTTATAACACTGAACGGAAAACGGATTGTTTTCAAAGGCGTCAACCGCCATGAATTCAGCTCCATCGGCGGGCGCCATGTGACGGAGGAGGAACTGCGCAGGGATCTGGCCACGATGAAGCGCCATAACATCAACGCCATCCGCACCAGCCATTATCCGAACAGCTCCCTTCTCTACCGGCTCTGCGACGAATACGGCCTGTATCTGATCGATGAAACGAATCTGGAAACCCACGGCACCTGGGATGCGGCGGAGTTAAACGGCGATTATGAGGCCATCATCCCCCGCGACAGGACGGAATGGCTGCCCATGCTGCTTGACCGCGCGAACTCCATGTATCAGCGGGACAAAAATCACCCGTCCATTCTGATCTGGTCCTGCGGCAATGAATCCTTCGGCGGCAAAGATATTTATGAGCTGTCGCAGCAGTTCAGGCGCCTGGATTCCACCCGTCTGGTTCATTACGAGGGAGTCTTCCATGACCGCAGCTACCCTGAAACCAGCGATATGGAGAGCCAGATGTACCCTTCCGTGGAAGCCATCCGCGCGTTTCTGAAAAATGACCGCAGCAAGCCCTTCCTTTGCTGTGAATATTCTCACGCTATGGGCAATTCCTGCGGCGCGATGCATAAATACACGGACCTGACCGATGAGGAACCCCTGTATCAGGGCGGCTTTCTCTGGGATTATATCGACCAGTCCCTCTACCGCAAAAACCGCTATGGGCAGGAATTTCTGGCTTACGGGGGAGATTTTCAGGACCGTCCCAACGACGGTAATTTCAGCGGCAACGGAATCGTTTACGGCGGGGAGCGCAATCCCTCCCCGAAAATGCAGGAGGTGAAATTTAACTACCAGAATATCACGGTTGAGATTGGCGAAACTACCTTTAAAATCCGCAATAAAAATCTGTTCACGGGGACGGAACAGTACCGCTGTGTTGTCACGCTTATGCGTAATGGAAAGGAAATCCGCAAAGCTTCCGTTGAAACCGCGGTCGCTCCTTTGTCAGAAGCAGAATACGAGCTGCCCTTCCCACGCGAAAAACATCCGGGAGAATATGCCGTGACGGTTTCTTTCCTTTTAAAAGAAGATACCGTCTGGGCCAATGCGGGCTATGAAATCGCGTTTGGACATGCTGTTTATCATGTGGCGGAGGCAAACGCAGCTGATACAAAAGCGGCAGAAGCAAAACCGGTGGAAGCAACGGCGATGAACACGAAACTGTGCGGTCAGACCGCGTCTGACTCCCTGCAGGTTATCCGCAGCACGCACAACCTCGGCGTCAGAGGCGCCCATTTTGAAGCGATTTTCTCTCTCACCGGAAAAGGGCTTGTCTCCTACAAATACGGCGGCGTGGAAATGCTTAAGGCCGTTCCGATGCCGAACTTCTGGCGCGCACCCACCGACAATGACCGCGGCAGCCAGATGCCGCAGCGATACGCGCAGTGGAAGCTCGCGAGCCTGTATGCGACCGGGCAGAATTTTTGCAGCGCGCTTCAGACGCCTGCGCCGCAGATTGAGCAGGAAAAAGGCCGTGTGAAAATCACCTTTTCCTACCTGCTGCCCACCAGACCTGCCTCATCCTGTCTGTTGTCCTATGATGTGACCAGCGATGGAAAAATAAAAGTCACACTGTCCTATGACCCCGTTCCCGAACTGGGCGACATGCCGGAATTCGGCGTTCTTTTCAGGCTGGACGCCGATTATGACCATGTGGAATGGTACGGGCTGGGGCCGGAGGAAACCTACGCGGACCGGAAACGCGGTGCGAAGCTTGGCATTTACCGCAATCTCGTGAAGGATAATATGGCAGAGTACCTGGTTCCGCAGGAATGCGGCGCCAAGCAGGAAGTGCGGTGGGCAAAGGTAACGGACCGCGCGGGACGGGGCCTGCTCTTTGAAATGGATGAAACAACCGGGCACATGATGTTCTCCGCGCTGCCCTACACGCCCCACGAACTGGAACAGGCGACGCACGCCTATGAGCTGCCGCCGATTCACAGCACCATCGTGCGGGCAGCCCTGGGGCAGATGGGCGTCGGCGGCGATGACAGCTGGGGCGCGCGGACGCACCCGGAATATCTGCTGGATGCCTCAAAGAAAATGCGTTTCTGCTTTTCTTTCAGGGGGATATAACTTTGCAGAGAGCGGCAAATAGGATAATGCCTGCGTATTCCGGAAAAGCAAAAACCGTCAGCAGAAAGGAACCAGCTATGGACACAATTACAATCAGGGATGCCTCCCTGTCGGACGCGGCGCGCATCCTGGAAATTTATTCTTATTATGTGGAAAATACCGCCATCACGTTTGAATACGACGTGCCGTCGCTCGCGGAATTTCAGGCACGCATGCGGCATACCATGGAGCGGTATCCATATCTGGTCATTGAAAAAGAGGGCACGATTCAGGGCTATGCCTACGCGGGCACCTTTTATAACCGGGCCGCGTATGACTGGACCTGCGAGGTAACGATCTATCTGGATGTGAACGCGCAGAAGGGCGGCCTGGGGCGGAAGCTTTATGAGGCACTCGAGGCACGTTTAAAGGACATGGGGATTCTTAATCTGTACGCCTGCATTGCCCTGCCGCAGGAGGAGGACGAATATCTGACCCGCAAGAGCGCGGAGTTTCATGCGCACTTAGGGTATCGGACCATCGGCACCTTCCGGGAGTGCGGATATAAATTCGGGCGGTGGTACGATATGATCTGGATGGAGAAAATCATCGGAGAGCACCTGGATAAGCAGCCGCCGGTGAGGTTTAAGCATCCATCTTCAACCGAATAAAAGCTCCAAAAAATCCTCCGGAGGTTTCCTACATAATATTGTTGAATTCTGTATATAATTATGGTACAATTTGTCCATCCTATAACAGCAGGAGGTAAAAGTTAAATGCCGCAAATTATACCCATCAAAGAGCTGAAAAATACATCCGAAATTTCCGACATGTGCCATAAGGCTGATAATCCCATTTTTATCACAAAAAACGGATACGGCGACATGGTCATCATGAGCATGGAGGTATATGAAGATGCCATGCGCCAGATTTCGATCTACAGGGATATTGAAATTTCAGAGAAACAATTTGAAAAAAACCAGACAAAAGATGCCAGACTAGCCTTAAAAGAAATGAGAACGAAATATGGCATATAAACTAATCGTCAGTGAATACGCTGATGAGCTTCTGGATCACATCATCAGTTATCTTCTTTTTCATTTGAAAAACAGACAAGCTGCCGAGCATTTGTTGAATGGAATCGACCATGTATATTCACGATTAGAGGAAAATCCATTTCAATTTCCGCCTTGCAGGGATACTTATTTAGCCGAAAAAGGTTATCATGAAGCAATTGTTCCGCAAATGAACTATCTAATTATCTTCCGTATCAGTGCGCACACTGTCAGAATCGCCGGGATATTTCATCAATTGGAAGCCTATGAAAACAAGTTATAGCTCCACATAAACCGGCGTATGCCCCACTGCGGGCAGAAAGACCTCGAGCAGGTCACACAATCTCATGCGGATGCCCCTTTCCTATATAATCACCGTCGCCGACTTCCAGTTCACCAGCTTCAGCCGTGACAATTTATCCTTCGAATAAGCGCCCAGCCGGTATTCGCCCGCAGGCAGCCTCTGTTCAAATTGAAACGCGAAGCCGCACAGGGCAACATTTTCCTGGTCGGGCATATTGCGCTCCAGGTCAATACGGTACTGTTTTGTGAAATCAATTTTATAAAGCTTGTCCGGCTCTGCCACAGGCTTAAGCAGCATCGCGCTCTCGAAGCAGGCATTGTTGCTGCCGAGCACCGCGATCCAGCCCTGCATCTGCCCGGCCGTGACCAGCTCGAAGGTACATTTCAGGCAGGGATCCTCCCTCGCGCCGGACGGAATGAAAAACACCTTCGGCTGACGGATATCCTCAATCTCCACGCCCTCCTCATGGGACGGGCGGACAGCAGTGTCTAAAAGCTTCCAGTTCAGGCCGGGATTGTAGTAAGGATCCTTTCCCTCCAGAGAGGGATGGCGGGCCGATAACAGATTGCGCTCCCGCATCAGCCTGTGCTGGTCCTCCTGGGACTCTTCCTTGCCGCGACTTAAGGATTCGTGATGATAGAGCGCGACGTCATTGCAGTTGATATTATGATACCCCAGCTCATAAAGGCTGTAGCAGAGATCCACGTCATTGAAGGCCACGCGCAGCGACTCCTCAAAGCCGCCCGCCTCCTGAAAACGATCCCTGCGTAAAAGCAGGCAGGCGCCCGTCACAGCCAGCATATTGCGGAAGCCGTGATTGCGGTCGTCATAATATTCTCCGCTGTCCGAAAGATACTGCAGCTTGTGCACCGGACCCACACGGATATTCGTGATACCCGCGTGCTGAATCTGATCCCCTCCTGGGTAAAAAAGCTTTGCGCCCACCGCTCCGGCCCAGTCGGAAAGCGCCTTGGCCGCCATGGTTTCCAGCCACCCCTCTTTTATCGCCTCCGCATCGTCATTTAAAAAGAGCAGCAGGTCGCCCTGCGCGTTGGCGGCGCCGGTGTTGCACATACAGGAGAAATTAAAGGGCTTCTGGTCATAAAGGTAGTAAACGCCGCGCAGGTTGGAAGATCTTTGGGCCGCCCGGGTTCCTGACGGAGAATCCGCCAAAAAGTCCTCGCCCTCTCCCGCGAGCGCCGACAGCTTTGCCTTGATTTTCTCCTTCGTCTCAGGGGCGCTGCCGTTGTCCACCACCAGAATTTCATAGGGGATCGTCCGGATGGTCGGCGCAAGAGAATCCAGGCAGCGGCTTAGGATTTCATAATGATCCTTGGACGGAATAATAATAGAGACCATGTGCGCGGACAAGTCCGGTATTACGGTCGGGCGATGCTCCTTCGCAAGCCCTTTCCAATCATTTTTGCGGTGAAATAAAATATACGGCAGGTGCGCGATGGTATGGCAGCCTGGTGCAAAGCCGCCGGCGGCAGTGAGTAATGTGAGGCGGGATGGTTCCTGGCCGCTTTCTTTGGTGGGTTGCTGCCCGGAAGACTCTGTCGTACCTTCCGTAACGTCGGACCGCTCAGTCTCTCCCGTCCGGCCCGCTGTCCGCTCATAAAATTCCCTGCGCGCCACCAGCACCGACCCCAGATAATCATGGTCCAGGAAGGTATCCGGCGACCAGTCCGGCTTCAGCCAGGGGTTTCCGTACTCTTTGCCGAAAACATTTTCATCCTCATCGCCGTACAAAAGCAGCGCTTCCTCATGCTCCGCCATATACGCGTTGATGCGGGCAGCCGCGGTCTGTGAAAGCTCGCCCTCCCCCTGCGTCAGCAAAACCAGGTCGGGGGAAAGCTCCTCGCGCTTTAATCTGCCCGACGTGCGGTTCACCTCCTCCAGCCACCGGTCGTAGGAGCGCTGATTATCCCGCTGCTTTCTGTACTTTTTGTTGAGGGGTTCTTCTCTGTACTCACGGATTTTCTGTTTGAGTGGCATATCGTTTTCCCTTTCCTGCATCACGCGTACTGCTTCGTTAATGTGGACACCAATTTATCGCCCTGATAGCATAATTTCATGGAAAAGAACGGGCCATCCTCATCCAGCAGGCGTAAAAATTCCCTGTCGCCCTCCCAGAGCTTAAGATTTAAGACCTCCTGTTTGGGAACCCACTTCAGCTCGCCCTCCGCGCAGCAGTCTGTCACTTCTCCTTGAAACAAATCCGCGGTGTACAGAAACATATACTCTGTCTCCCATATGTCTGACACAAATGTCACAATTCCGCGCAACTGATATTGCAGAAGCACCAGACCCGTCTCCTCCCGCACTTCCCTTAAAAGGCACTCCTCCGGCATCTCGCCCGGCTCAAATTTGCCGCCCACGCCGATCCACTTGCCCTCGTTTTCATCATTCTGTTTTTTGTTGCGGTGCAGCAGAAGGTATGCGCCGTCTTTCTCGATATAGCACAGGGTTGTGTTTTTCATGAATACCTCCCATAATCCTTAATATTCTAATATATTCTACACGATTTTGAAAGGGTTTCTTTGAAAATCTTGACAAAGCCCGCGATTTTCCATATTGTAAGGGAAATGAAATAAAAAGCGAGGTGCCGCGATGATTGCGTTTCTGACCAGCTCGCCGAACGGGCGTTACAGAGAGACAGACCACAGAAGTATCGTGCCGTTAAACCCGGAGAACGGATTTACGGAAAAATTAAAAAAATACTGGAGGGACGGGGCGAACGGGCTTCTGCTGAGCGCCATGCCGGACTTGCCAGAGTTGAATGACAATATCTGCGCTTCCATGAAAGAAACCTTTGAGGCCAGCGGATTTCCTGTAAGCAGACTGGATATCTGCGACAGCCGGGATATATCGCCGGTGCAGAGACTTTCGGACTATGATTTTCTGATCCTCGGCGGCGGGCATGTGCCCACACAGCATGCCTTTTTTGAAAAAATAAGCCTGCGCAAAGCGCTGCAGAAATATGACGGCATTGTCATCGGCATCAGTGCGGGCACGATGAACAGCGCCAAAATCGTGTATGCCCAGCCGGAAGAAGCGGGTGAGAGCACAGACCCCGCTTATCAGAAATATCTCAACGGACTGGATATCACCGACATCAACATCCTGCCCCACTACCAGGCCGTCAAGGACGACATCCTCGACGGCAGGCGCCTGTTCGAGGACATCACCTACGCGGACAGCTATGGACACAAATTCTACGCTATCGTGGATGGAAGCTACCTGCTGGTCGAGAATGGGGAGCAGACGCTGTACGGGGAGGCGTATCTCATTTCAGATGGGCAGATCAGACAGGTGTGCAAGGCCGGAGAAGCGCTGTCCCTTGGTCTCAGGCCGTAATACAGCCGTTAAAGTGATATTTAAATTGACACTTTTCTAATAAAAATACAGGCTTAAATCGACACTTTTCCAGGAAGTTCCCTCGGGCATGCCCCTCCTGCCCGGAATCCAAAAAGCGGGAAAAGAACACACCGTCCCTTTCCCGCTTTTTTGTTGCTTATTTGCTATCCCGCAGTCCTGTCAATACAGCTCTACCTCGTCCCGGATTTCAAGGCCGTAAGGTTTTGCCTCATTTACCTGTATCACAAAAATTCTGGTTGTGCCTTCCACCGGAATGATATCCGTATCCGTATTGGCGGTAACGATATATACACCATCCGTGCTGCCCTGCTGATAGATACAGATACTGTCCTCATCGATCGACATAAAACTGGAATCCGCATTCACCCTGTAAAGCTTACCGTCCGCTTCCGCGAAATACCCGGAATACTGCGGCGTAAACAGCTGCTCTACATAGTCCTCCGTGTAGATTTCCTTCGCCAACGCCTCATAATCGCCAAAAGAGGTAATGCCCTCTTCCGTCACCAGGCAGTATGTCATACCGTCCACCGTGATCGTGGTGTTCAGATCGATTGCAGCGCCTCCGAGCATCTCACTCTGCAGGTAATCGCGCTGACTTAAAAGCTGCCGCACCTGTTCATATAAATCAGCGTTCTCTTCCTCACTGACAGGCAAACCGGTTACATTGAGTGAAGCCGCCTCGTCCGCATTCCCTTCTGCATCACCGGCTTCCGCAGTGCCGGTGTCATCCTGCGATGCTTCCGTGCCTGCCCCTGTATTCTCTGTTCCATCTGCCTCTGTCCCGGCAGTTCCAGTCTCAGAAGCCTCCGCTCCCGAGTCTTCCCCATCCTGCGCTGCGCCCGCGTCCGCCAGCGTTTCCTCTGCACCGGCATTTTTAGCATCGTCCGCCTCTGTGGTCTGCGAGGTTCCTACATCGTCATTTGCGGATGTAGCGAACAGCGCGGCGATGACCACGACGAGGGCAACGCTGAGTGCAATAATCCCGACCGTCATTTTTTTGGTTTTCATAATCGCGTGAATCCTTTCTTCAATGGAGTTTTTGCTGAAATGATTGCAGAGCGGCAAAAGCCCGCTTTTTTTCGCTTCCATGTTGATGAGCATGAGGGAATATTCTCTGCGCGACGACTCCCCGAAGCCGCGGATAACACTCTCGTCGCAGGCCAGCTCAATATCCCGGTTGTAAAGGAAATACAGAATCCACACGAACGGGTTGAACCAGTGAATGCAGAGCGCCAGGACGCAGATTAACTTTTTCAGCGCGTCAAAATGACGGATGTGGTTATATTCATGTGCGAAAATATAGTCCAGGTGACGGGCGTCCTCCCAGTTGGTCCTGGCCGGCATCAAAATCACCGGATGGACAATCCCGTAGGTCAGCGGCGCCGAAATCAGGTCCGTCTGCCGTATGGACACCGTCCGCCTCTGCTCATGCTGCGACAGCCAGCGCTTCGTGTACTCGTTCTGTACCGGTGTGGAGAAAGAAAACTTTCTGCGGCTGCGCACATAGGAGATAATGAAAAACACGGCGCAGGCCAGAGCTCCCGCAAACCAGACCAGAGTCAGGACCGGAACGGCTGCAAAGAAAGCGGCTGCGCCGACTGCTGTGGCTGTATCCAATATTCCATTCGCACCGACATCAGCCGTCCCGGAGTTTATTGTCTCCCCGGCGCCGACATTCGCCATGGTCACATCCCCTGTATTCCCGGTATCGGCATTCACAGTAACTGTACCTGAGATTCCCGCAGCATCAGTGCCTGTTACAGCTTCCGTATTTTCCACGTTTTCCCCGGACAGCCTCTCCTCCAGCACAACCGCCGCCCTGCTGTCTCCTAAGAGCGAGTACACGCTGACCGACGACGAAACCGAAAACGGTACAAGCAGCCTTAAAATCGCGATCTCCCACAAGATCAGAAAGGTCACTTTCGGGAGTCTGTTAACCGCAACGGCCCGCACGATCAGAATAGCCGCAATCAGAACCGCCCCACTGAAACTCATCTGCCATAAACTCATAGTCACCCCCTATTCCAGCTCGTCCACGAGCTGCTTCAGCCTCTCGAGCTGCTCTGCGGAGAGCTTTTTTCTGCCGAGAAGCGCCGCGAATAACTGATCCGCGGAGCCGTCATAGATTTTATCGATCAGTTCGTCCGTCTCTGCCGCCTGCACCTCCTCTTTTGGAATCAGCGCATGACACATAAAATTTGGTTCCGACCGCTCAATCGCGCCTTTTTTGATGCATCTTTTGATCAGCGTATAGGTCGTATTGATATTCCAGCCGGTCTCCCCCTTCATGACGTCAGAGATATGCTTCGCAGTGCAGTCGCCCTCCCTCCAGAGAACCCCCATAATTTTCAGTTCCGAATCAAACAGTTTCACATCCATGGTACGCTTTCCTTTCATAAGACCGGAGTAGTGTTCTGCTTATACTATACACAATATACAGACATTTGTCAATACTACCAGAGTAGTTTTTGACAAAAGAATTCCTGTTCGCACCCGACCCGAAAACAGAAACAGACCCATCAGGCACAGCCAGCCTGTAATGGGATCTGCAAATGGGAAAGAATTATAAAAAAATACCCGGTTATAGTCAGAAACTATAATCGGGCACTTTTATGAGGAGACTACTGCGCTTCAGAGCATTCAGGCAATCTTTTCCTGCCGGAATAAAGGCTCTGACTCAGACAGTTGATCTTGTAAGCGGATGATTTTATAAGCTGGTGTAGCCGCCGTCCACCGGCAGGATGCAGCCATTGACATAGGTGCTGGCCGGGGAAGCTAAGAAAATCGCTGCGGTATCCAGCTCACCCTCCTTGCCGTAGCGGGCAAGCGGGATCATGGTGTGCGCGTAATTCTGGAAAAACTCAGTCTCCAAGGTTTCTTTGGTCAGCGGAGTCTCAAAATAGCCGGGGCAGATCGCGTTGACGTTAATGCCCTTCTCGCCCCACTCGCAGGCCAGCGCGCGGGTCAGATTGACGACGCCGCCCTTTGCCGCGTGATAGGGGGATGCGGGAGCGATCTTATTGCCAACGAGGCCATACATGGAGGCGATGTTGATGATGCGTCCATAGCCGGCGGGAATCATGGCCTTTTTCGCCACCTCGCGGGCCATCTTGAAGCTGCCGAAGAGGTCGATATTCACTTCATTGGAGAACTGCTCGTCCGTGATCTCCTCCGCGGGAGCCACCGCGCCGGTTCCGGCGTTATTGATCAGGATATCGATACGGCCGAATTTGTCTAAAACGGTCTGCACCGCGGCCTCCACCGCCTCGGTATTCGTGATATCGCAGGAAACGCCGATCGCCTCCACGCCGTATTCCGCGTTAAGCTGCGCCGCCACTTCCTCCACCATATTTTTACGGCGGGCCAATGCCACGATCTTCGCGCCCTGGTTTGCCAGAGCCTTCGCCATCTGCACGCCCAGTCCGCTGGAACAGCCGGTAACAACCGCCACCTGACCGGTTAAGTCAAAATAATTTTTTGCCATATACTGATGTCCTCCTTATGGATGATAGTCTGTTGAGTCCTGACGCGGCCGTATCGCTGTCTTAACTGCGCCGCTGTACTCACATTTTCATTATACACATCCGCCCGGAAACTGCAAGAAAATTTCGCAGCTGTTCATAAAATAACTGAAAGTTATGTATTCCTAACCCCCCAGCAGCGTTCCTGTGAAAGCCGCCCGCCCCAAGGCTTACGGCTGTTCAATCACCTCGCCGCTCAACATCGCCTGCATCAGTGCCTTCGCGGTATTCACAGTCGATTCATCCGGAATCATGACATAGGCGCTCACACTCATGGACCAGGGAATCTGGGAGGAGCCTGTCCCGTCGACGCTGTAGGTGATGATTTCCCAGTCCGCGCCGCTGCTTAGCTGGTCGCTGACCAGGGAGGCAATCAGGTCATAAGGCACGCTGGTCTCAAAATTATCCTCAGCCGCGGCCAGAAGAGAGCTGTACTTCATCAGAATATCCGGCGACATGGCTTTGTCGATCACCGCTTTGATGAGCTGCATCTGGTTTTTGCCCCTCTGACGGTCGCCGGACGCAAAGGCGTAGCGCTCCCGGACAAAGAGAAGCGCCTCCCGCCCGTCCATTTCATTATATCCCGCTGTGAAATAAAGGCTGCTGTCAAAGCTCGACTGAAAGGAGTATTCGGAATACACAGACACGCCGCCCAGCGCATCCACCACATCCTCCACGCCCTCAAAGCAGATTTTGACATAATAATCAATGTCAATGTCGTAGAGCAGCTCCATCGTTTCCATGGACACAGTGATGCCGTAGATGCCCGCGTGCGTCAGCTTGTCCCGCGCGCCGCCGGAAATGGAGAGCGGAACATAATAATCGCGGGGCGTGGAGACCAGCAAAATCTGGTGCGTCGCAGTATTCACAACCGCCAGGATGTTCACATCACTGCGGCTTCTGGCTTTTAAGCCGCTGCGGCTGTCGATGCCGCTGATATAGACGACAAAAACATCCTCCGAGGAGACTGCGGCATCCTCATCAGCCGCTGTCTGCACATCCTGTACCTCCTGCTCCCCGACCGTCACCACGACCTCCTCCACCACTTCGATCAGACTGATCTCGCGGATCCGGTCCATGATGTCCTCATAGCCCTCAATTTCCTCTAAAACCTCCAAAAATGCGCTGTTTAACACAATCGCCCGGCAGTCTCCGTTTAAAAGCGCGTCCGCTAAAGCCGTCAGGCCATCAAACTCCACCGTCACAATTTCCGCATCCAGCTCCTCGCTAAACTGAGCAATCGCGCCGTCCGTACTGGTTCTGTCAATCTCTGCCATAATCCCGAAAATATCATCCGTCAGCTGGCTGATTGCCTCCGCGTCATCCTCCGCAAGGACATAGACGCCCACATTCGCCGTCTCTGTCGTGACGGTTGTCACGGAATTTAACGTCCGCGTCACCTTTGCCAGCGCCACAGTGCCGTAAATCAGCGCGCCGCAGAATAATACAGCCAGCAGTACGCCGGCCGCCAGCCGAAGCTTTTCCGCGGGTTTTAAGGCAACAAACCAGACCATCGCCGTCGGCAGCAGAAGCAAAATCAGCGCCGGAAACAAAAGCCTTCCCGGCACCATGCCGCATTGTATCAGAAAATAATCAAACACCAGCGTCGCCGCCAGCACAAGCCCGGAAAGCAAAAGTCCCGGAAGTCTGTTCTGCAATTTTTCGACATTCCAATTTTTCATTTCTAGCATGTAACCTTTAAAAGCTGTGCCTTGCCATGAATCCGGATCGACACGGAGTCCGCCGGAATAAACAGGCAGTCTCCCTTATAAAACGGCAGAGATTCTTCCTCCCAGAAGAAAATCCCGCAGCCCTCCGTGCACAACAGCACCTGAAAGGAATTACCACCCGCCTGTGTACTCGCCATTGTGCGCACCCGCTCCGTGTTTAAGAGCACGCGCGAAACCTCAAAATATTTACACCGGCACAGAAGCTCGGACGCGACGCCCGGGCTGAATTTCAGGACGCGCATCGGCTGCTTCGGCTCAGCGCTGCTTTTTAAGGAAGCGACCTGAAGCGCCTTGTCTATGTGGAGCTCGCGCGGCTTCCCGTTTTTATCCACGCGGGCATACTCATACAGGCGGGAGGGCAGATTGGAGCTCTCCTGCACCTCCGCGATCAGCGCTCCTGCCCCGATGGCGTGAACCTGCCCGGCCGGAATAAAGAACACGTCGTCCTTACGGATCGGGACCTTGCGCAGATATTTCTCCACTGTGCCGTCCGCAAGGCTTTTTTGCAGCGTCTGCTCGTCAATATCGTGATAAAAGCCGTAAATGAGCTTCGCGTCCTTCGCCGCGTCCAGAACATACCACATCTCGGTCTTGCCCAGGGAACCGTTCTCATGCTCCCTGGCATAGTCGTCATCCGGATGCACCTGCACGGACAGATCCTCCTTCGCGTCGATCAGCTTGATCAGAATCGGCAGGCCGTCCGCAGCCTTCGGATGTGTGCCGAGATATTCCGGATGCTTTTGCACAACCTCGCGCAGGGTCTGCCCCTGAAACTCCCCCGTAGCTACGGTGCTCGGCCCGTCCGGGTGCGTGGAACACTCCCAGGTTTCCGCCAGCGGATTTAAATTTATTTTCCTGGCAAAATCATCATTTAAGCGGTTTCCGCCCCAGAGCATCTCCTTCCCCGCCGGCGCAAGCAAAAACGGACGGTGAAGCCGCGCTGCCTGTCCGGATGAATCCATGCCGCCGTCAGGCTTCCAGGTCGAATTTCTGCTTGTCGTGTACACTGATTTCTTCTCCCAGCTGAACCTCAATCATTTTCAGCTCCGTCACTGCGAAAACCGTATGGCGGCACCCCGCCTGCATGGTGACTACGTCGCCTGTTCGCACCGGCTGCTCCATGCCATCCACAATCACGGTCCCTTCGCCTGAAATGACATTCCAGATCTCATCCCGCCTCTGGTGCGCGTGATAATTCATACTGTGTCCCGGATTTAACGTCACCTTAATGGTCAGGCTGTCCTCCTCCACGTCAATCACGCGGAAGCTTCCCCAGGACTTCTCCGCAAACATGATCTGCTGCTCGATCCGATCCACAATCGGTTTGATATAGCTGGACTGCTCCCGGTCGGAGACCAGAATGCCCTCGGGACTGGCCGAGACAATGACGTCCTTTAAGCCCATGCATACCACGGGGACGTTCAGCTCATTGATCACATTGACATTCTCGCAGACATCATTTAAGACCGCGTCGCCGATGGTCGGCTCGTCCATCGCCTCCGTCAGCGTGTTCCAGGTACCGAGGTCCTTCCACTGACCGCCAAAGCGCATGACCTGAATGTGCGGCTCCTTCTCCACCACGGCGTAATCGAAGCTGATTTTTTCAAGCGAACTGTAACGATTAAAAAGGTCGGCGTAGTCCGTGAACTGTAAAAGCTCGCGGGCCTTATCCAGCACGTAGCGCAGCTTATAAGCGAAAACGCCGCCGTTCCAGAGCGCGCCCTGCGCAATATAATCCTGCGCCGTCTTTACATCCGGTTTTTCCTTAAAGGTTTCAACACTGCTGACCGCGTCCGTCGAGGCCGGGATAATATAACCGTATTTCTCGCTCGGGTAGGTCGGTTCAATCCCCATTAAAACCAGATTTGCCTCTCCCTTCGCCGCCTGATCCGCCAGCTTTTGAAGCATCTGAAAATAATCGTCCTCTACGTAAGGGTCTACCGGACAGACCACCACCGCCTCGTCCTCGGGCACGCCCATCATCTCATTAAGGTAAGCGGTCGCCAGCGCAATCGCGGGAAACGTGTCCCGCCTGTCCGGCTCCACAGAAATCCCCACGCCCTCGCCCAGCTGATTGTGGATGGCGGAGACCTGCGTCTTCGACGTGGCAATGGTCACGGCCGCATCCGGGTCCGCCGCCTTGATCTGGCGGTAAACGCGCTGCACCATGGACTCATAGCCGCCGTCCTCTGTCTTGAAAATCTTGATAAACTGCTTGGAACGGATATCGTTCGACAAAGGCCAGAGCCGCTTGCCGGACCCGCCCGACAGTAAAATAATGTTCATGTTTTATCTCTCCGCCCGCATCGGGTTATTTAAAAAATCCTCATAGGACAGGCGAATCCCATCCTCCAGCTCGGTCCGGTAGGTCCAGCCTAACGCGGTCGCCTTGCTCACATCCAGAAGCTTTCTGGGCGTCCCGTTCGGTTTTGTTGGATCCCAGCGGATTTCTCCCTCGTAGCCGATCACCTTCGCCACCAGCTCTGTCAGCTCCTTAATCGTCAGCTCCTTGCCGGTACCGGCGTTCACCGTCTCGTTGCCGCTGTAATGATTCATCAGAAAGACACAGAGATTGGCGAGGTCGTCCACATAAAGAAACTCGCGTAAGGGGCTGCCGTCGCCCCAGCAGGTCACATACGGCCTGCCCTCCACCTTCGCCTCATGGAAACGGCGGATTAAAGCCGGCAGAACATGGGAGTGCGTCGGGTGGTAATTGTCATTCGGGCCGTACAGATTGGTCGGCATTACGGAAATATAGTCCGTGCCGTACTGACGGTTTAAAAACTCACAGTATTTCAGGCCGCTGATTTTGGCAAGCGCATAGGCCTCGTTCGTCTTCTCCAGCTCCCCGGTTAAAAGGCAGCTCTCCGGCATCGGCTGCGGCGCCATGCGCGGATAGATACATGAGGAACCAAGAAATTCCAGCTTTTTACAGCCATTCTGCCACGCGGCGTGTACCACATTCATCTCCAGGATCATATTCTCATACATAAAATCGGCCAGGGCGCTCTCATTGGCTACAATCCCGCCCACCTTCGCGGCCGCCAGGAAAACATATTCCGGCTTCTCTTCCGTAAAAAACGCCTCCACCTGATCCTGCCTTGTCAGGTCCAGCTCCTTATGCGTGCGGGTGATGATATTCGTATAGCCCTGACGGTTTAACTCCCGCACAATGGCGGAGCCGACCATTCCGCGGTGGCCCGCCACATATATTTTCGCTTCTTTTTCCATCATAATATACCCCTCACTGCGCTTCCCGCATGGCCTTTTCCTGCTTTGCAAGCAGGCGGTCGTGCTTCGCCATGATCTCCACCAGCTTCTCATAGCTGGTTTTCAAAGGATTCCAGCCAAGCACCGTCTTCGCCTTCGTCGGGTCGCCCCAGAGATTGTCCACATCCGTCGGACGGAACCACTGCGGATTGACGCACACCAGCATTTTACCGGTATTCACATCGTATCCCTTTTCCTCAAGACCCTCGCCCTCAAAGCGAAGCGTGATGCCGTTGGCCGCGAACGCTTTTTCGGTAAAATCGCGGACCGTATGCTGAACGCCCGTCGCTATCACAAAATCGTCCGGCTGCTCCTGCTGCAAAATCAGCCACATACACTCTACATAATCCTTCGCGTAGCCCCAGTCGCGCAGAGAATCCAGATTGCCTAATTCCAGGTGATCCTGTAATCCCTCCGCAATCCGGCCGGCAGCCAGTGTGATCTTTCTCGTGACGAAATTTTCACCGCGGCGCTCGGATTCATGATTAAATAAAATCCCGTTCACCGCGAACATCCCATAGGCCTCGCGGTATTCCTTTACAATCCAGAAGCCGTACTGCTTCGCCACCGCGTAAGGGGAATACGGATGGAAGGGAGTGGTCTCCCTCTGCGGCACCTCCTCCACCTTGCCGAACAGCTCAGACGTGGACGCCTGGTAAACCCGCGTCTTCTTTGTCAGGCCCAGAATACGCACCGCCTCCAGAATGCGCAGCACGCCGAGGGCGTCCACATCCCCCGAATATTCCGGCACATCAAAAGAGACCTGGACGTGGCTCTGCGCCGCCAGGTTATAGATTTCATCGGGCTGGACAAGGGAAATGATGCGGATCAGAGAAGATGAGTCCGACAGATCGCCGTCATGCAGTGTGATTTTGTCTAAAAGATGGTCGATACGACCGGTATTGGAGATCGAAGCGCGGCGGGTAATCCCGTGCACTTCGTATCCTTTTTCCAGAAGAAATTCCGCCAGGTAGGAGCCGTCCTGCCCGGTGATTCCCGTAATCAGTGCTTTTTTCATAGATACCTCCGGATATTGAAGTGGAATGGTTCCCATTCCCATCTTGTACAGATTATTCCCACAGGAAGCTTATCCTCATGCGAAAAGAACCCCGGAGACTATTGTATCCCGCCCTTCGCGGCAAGTCTAAGGAGGATGTTGCTTTTTTTCAGGACAATGTTGACTTTCCCCGCCAGTTTCTGCGATAAACGCCGGGGGACGTCCCCTCCGTTTTGCGGAACAGTCTGCCGAAATAATTGGTCTCATAGCCGCAGTCCGCCGCGATGCTCTCAATCGAGGCGTCCGTAAAGCGTAAAAGCTCCTTCGCCCGCGTAATCCGCACCTGCTGAATATAGCCGTTCACCGTCGTTCCGAACTGCTCCTTAAAGCAGCGCGCCAGATAATGCTTGCTTAAATAAAAGTCCCCCGCCAGGCTCTCTAAGGTCAGCGGCTCCGCGTAATGTAAGTCCACATACTCCTTGACCTTTAACAAATCCACCTTCTGCTGCCCGGCCGCTGCCTGTGCCGACTGCGCGCCGCGCCCATCCGGGTGCCAGGACTCCTCCATCAGATATGTCAGAAGCTCCGTGAGCTTTAAATTGATCTGCATGTCGCGCGTATAGGAATCAGACCCCGCGATCTGATACAGGTCGTCCAGAAGCTTTTCATAGACACCAAATGATGCCGCCCCCATGTCCGCCGACTGATCCGGCAGCTCCCCGGGATGATGCGCGCTGTCAGAATTCGTGCAGCCGCCCGCCTCCCCACACATTGCCGCCATGGGCCGGAACACATCGTAGCCCCCGCGCTCCTTGAATTTCCGGTAAATCGAGGGCGCGCCGGGGCCGTGAAAATGACACCATTTCAGCGTCCACAGATCTTCGGAGGACGACTGGGAATACGGCCTGCGGCAGTCAATAAAGACCGCGTCGCCCGCGGTCAGTTCATACCGCGCCCCGTCATACAAAAGCCAGCCGCTCCCGTCCAGCACCAGAAAAAAGAGGTACGAGGCCAAGTCACTGCGGCTGCTGACATGCGGGCGCATCGCCGTAAGCCGCCCGCATTCCTGCAGATGCAGAAGCGACGACCTCGCAAAGGACGAGGGCGTATAAATACGGCGGCTCGAAGAGACGTATTCATTTGTAAAAAGGTTGTTTTCCATGATTTCAAGCTTACCACAAAGGGGTCCGGCAGGCAACAGAAAAATCAGTCCGTAAGCCGCGCGTAAATCCCCGCAACCGTCTCTTCTAACTCCGCAATCTGCTCAGAAAGCGCGGCCGCCTGCGCCTCATACTCCGCCTCACTGGCGGCCAGAAGCGCGTTAATCCCGGAGAGCTCCTCCACGACGTCCGCCACGGTCGAAAATGCGCAGTCCTCTCTCTCGTCATACTCCTGCAGCAGCTTAAGAAGCGAATCGACATAGGTTTCCGGCAAAGCACCGGCGTCCACACTGGCCATATCAAAAACCACGATCATGGCGGCTTTTCTGCTCAGAAGAGCGGCCAGCCTGCCTGTCACGCCCGTCCCCTCCGCCGAAAGGTAAGAATAGTCAAAATAAACATATCCTTCCTCCGTCTGTCCGGCCTGCGGCGTTTCCTCGTGATAGCTTGTGTAGCCCACAAAGCCGTCCTGCGCAAGGAGCTCAATATTGGCCGCGCCATCGTAGCCGCCGCGCAGAAGGAACATGCCCGTGTCCTTGCGCCCTGCATCCTCTAAATAAGAAAGCACCGCCAGCACATCGTCGTTTGCTTCCTCCGAGAAATTTGCCGCGTAAAGCATAATTTCCCAGTCCTCGTCCGCCGCCTCAACAATCGCTTCCACATCCGTCAGCTCCATCGTGCAGTCCAAAACCAGGACAGGTGAGAAACCATACTGAGCCGCCTTTTCCTCTATATAGGATAGCTCTGCCGCATCTGTAACGGCGAATCCGACCATGACGGACGCCTTCTCGCGGGTATAAGTGAAGCTGCTCTCCAGCCCGGACAGCTGAGAGCGAAGCTCATTCAGCTCATTCTCATAGGGCGCCGCTTCTGCCTGCAGAGCCTCAATCGTATCGGTCTGCACATTCTCCTGCTGCCGGTCTCTGTAATATAAAAACCCCAGCCCTGCCGCCAGCAGGACGCTTAACAATATGCAGATTACATTCCGAGCGATTGTAAAAGTTGCGTCATCGTTCATCGCACACCTCCGGATTCAGTCGTTATTTCCAATCTATCAGCCTTGCCGCAGCCTGTTTTATCCGCTCCCGCACAGCTGCTGCCAGTCTCGCAGAGTCCATTCGTGTCCTGGTTTATGCTTTCTTCTGTAATATGAGCGTTTTCAAACACCAGCCGTTTCCCGCAGATATCCAATGCCGCCGAGCGGTGCGTGACGATCAGGACGGTTTTATCACCCAGATTTTTCAGATTCGTCAAAAGTCTCCGCTCTGTGTCCTCATCCAGCGCGGACGTCGCCTCATCCAAAAGCAGCACCGGCGCGTCCCGGTACAGCGCCCGCGCAATCGCAATCCGCTGAATCTGCCCTTCCGACAGCCCCGCGCCCTTCTCTCCCAGCACGGTATGGTAGCCGTCCGGCAGCTCCCGGATAAACGCATCCGCGCAGGCGATTTCACAGGCCCGCTCCACTTTCGCCCTCTGCTCCTTCGTAAATGGCGCCGCATGCACAAAATCCACCGCCTCGTAAATGCTCCCGGACATCAGCATATTGCCCTGCGGAACGTAAGAGAATAAACGGCGGGCAGAGGCGTTGAGTGCGATACGTGCAGAGCCTGCAGACGCTGCCTGATCTGTGCCATCCGCCTTTTGATTGCCCGCAGCCATCGTCTGGTCTTCTGCGGATGAGACTCCATTCTCAGCAGGTGTCATAATCGACGCGTACAATTGCCCGGACACAGGCGCATAAATTCCCAGAAGGATTTTTAAAAGCGTGCTCTTCCCGATCCCGGAAATGCCGGTCAGCGCAACAATTTCGCCCTTTTCAATATCAAAAGACGCATCGTGGATGACCTCCTCCTCGCCGTCATCATAGATAAATGTCAGATTTCGCGCATGAAGCCCTGTAAAGACTGACAAATCCGTCGACGCCCGCCCCATTTTCCGTGCTGTGCCGGTTTTCATCCTATTGCCTGACAGCGGTTCTGCCCCCTTATCTTTCATTGGCAGCACGCCCGCCGTCTTATCGTCCTTCGGCAGCTTTTCCAGCTCGATCAGTCGCTCCGCCGACGCCAGCATCGCATAATACTGCGGTACAAAGCCGGAAATGTTCGCAAACGGGCTTCTGATCTGGCTGATCAGCTCCAGCACCGCCGTCAGAGTTCCGTAGGTCAGCGTCCCGTTCAAAATACCGAAGCCGCACCAAACCAGCCCGAACAGATAACTTCCCTGCATGACCGCTCCAAAGCCGATATTGCAGACGTTCGAAAAGGTTTTCCGCTTCATACGGGCCTTTTTGTGCGCCGCCGCCTTCTCCTCCGTTCGGCCGACCGCCATCTCCTCCGCCTCAAAGCTTTTTAAAATCAGAAGGCTCTCCACCGATTCCTGCAGCCAGGAACGCAGCCTGCCGTCGGCTTCCTGCACCTCTTTATGTAATAATTTCATCCGGCGCCGGAATAAAAACGTCACCCCCAGCATCATGACTCCGCCGACCAGGAAAATGCTCGCAAACCGCCAGTCAAGCACCATCAGCACCGCCATTGCGCAGATAAGCTGCACTGCCATCGCGCAGACGTCCGGAATCAGATCTGTGGCATAGTCCGCCACCACCTTCGTATCGTTGGTCATGCGGTTCTGCAGCTCCCCTGTGTGATACGCCTTCAGGCTGCTGTAGCTGCTGTTCAGAATCGCCTCATAGGTGCGCTCCTTCAGCTTATTTTCAATGGAAGCGCGGATGCTCTCGTCCTGCTGCCGCACAATCGCCCGCAGGATCAGCTGCGCCAGGATCATCCCCAGAAACACGCCGCTCCAGCGCAGGAACAGGCCGCGGTCTAAGGCAACGGCAGAGTCGATCGCATTTCGCATCACCAGCGCCAGCATGACGGACAAAAAGGCTGCCGCCGCGGTACACAGGGTCAGAAGCACAATTCCTCCCAGACTGCCCCGCGCCGCTTTAACGACCCAGGCCAAAGTCGTATCCCCCAAAAGCAGCCTGCCGATGTGCTTCACGCCCTCCTTTGCCCGGTGTTTCAGCCACCGCAGCGGATAAATCAGGTTCCAGAACCAGACGTACAGGCGGTAGGCTAAATCGGTCATCTGAATCCCCCGCACTTCCCGCGCCGCTTTACTCCCGCGCCACACCGTCTCCATCACGCCCTTCACCGCAGATAACGGCACCCGCTCCAGCGCAAACGTATTATCCCCGCGGATCAGACACACATCCCCGTCATATCCCATCAGTCGATGCAGTACCTGCGTCCCGTCCGGCCGGACATAGAGCAGGACGTCATTCCTCTTCGGCCTGCCCTCCAGCCTGCGAATCAGAACATGCGCGGATTCCTCACGCAAAAGAGGGCGCATGCTGACGCCCCTGATCGGGATCACCACGTACCCCTCCTGCTCTAATTCATCCAGAATTGTTGTCTGATTCATCTGCTGCCCCTCAGGATATGTATTCCAAAACTGCAGGTTTAATTTGCCTTTAATCCACAGTCAGTCATAACTTTATTGATTGCCTCCCACGAGAGAAGAGACGGATTCTCCTCGTAATATTTATAGCTCCCATGCTGCTTTAACTTACAGCCATTCTCTTCATTTTGGCGCATGATATCCCCAGCATGGTCGATTGCACTGCAAACATCCGAAAGACTCAGTTTGTCTAAGCACTTTTTGAAATTATCCTCTCGCTTAAACTCACTCAGGCTCTGAAAATTCTCTCCAAAAGCCTCATTTATCGGTTTCAGATATTGCTTCTTATCCTGCACAGGCCCCCGAAGATCCTTCTTATGCAAAATCATCCATAGCTCAAAGGTCAGATTATTGTAGGCAAGAGAATATTTCACATTTTTTCCCAATTTTTCTGCGGCCTTCATATGATCCAATGCTCTCTCAAAATTAGAAATATCATCCTGACCAGTACCTTCAACATCAATAATGTGAAATATCTCTGTTTTTTCGGTAATAGTCAGACTCTTTACCCTGCTCACAGGATTTTTTTCAACTTTGCAGTCAAAAACGACCTTCCACAACGAAGCAGCCGCACTGTTAATCTCTTTTTCCAGCCATTTCAGATACCACATTTCTGTCTGACCTTCCACGCTGAAATAGTATTTCTTCGCCGGTTTCCTGCCGCTCACAGCTGCTCCTCCTTATTGATGCCCAGCATTTCCTTAAAAAGCGGCGTAAAATCGATATCTTTAATCGCTCCGTATCGATTAACAAAATATCCGTTCATGTAATCCTCACCCTTACGAACCCCTTTATCTCCCGAAGTTCCAAAATCTGCCAGAGAATACATCACGCTCTGATGCGTCTCGTCATCCCTTTCCACAAATTTGATCTCATCCCTTCTGTAAATATTGGAATTCAAAAAAACAGGATTGTGCGTATTGAATATCAATTGCGCATGATGAATATTGACTTCATCGTTATGAAAAATATTTACAATGTTCATCAGGGCAACCGGATGAATGGAAGCATCGAATTCGTCAATCACCAGTGTTTCCCCATTTTTCAAAGCCCGACTGATAAGCGGGAACAGATTAACAAACCGAACAGTTCCATATGATTCAAAATCCTCCGCTTTTATTACCCCATACTCACCAGACTCATCAGTCTTTATTACAGAGTAAAGACTGGCACCGCCCTTACCCTTACCCTTATCCTTATCCTTATCCTCATTCTCCATATATCCAAGCAGATTGGAGTTCACCCCGAATATTTCAGCAGCTTCTTTTACAGCTGAATCCACATAAAGTTTCCCTTTATCTGAGGAAGCCAAAAGCCTCACTGCATGAATGGAATCCGCCCGATAAATGATCGTAAATTTATTAGCAAACCATTCTAAAATCAATTTTGCGAAAGAAGGGGAAAAGATAAGCTTAAACCCGTTTGTCAGAAATAATTCATCGCGACTAAAACCAGTCTCCGCAATCTCCTTCAGTTCACTTAACCGGTTGGCATTTGCCCCCGAAAAATATTTTTTGATAGGTCCAACATTGATTTCCTCTATATGCTCCTCGGAACGACGAAATACCAGTTGCTCATTTACTGTCAGCCTTTCATCCAGAATCTTTCTTAAATACTCATCGTCCATAAAAGCACCAAAAACCGCTTCCAGTTCGTATTGGATTCTATACGCCTGATCATCTGCGTCTGTGACATAAAAATCAATATAAAAACTGACCGGTTCCAAACCCGTATAGCAATTCGGAATCAATTCCAGATTCGATAAAGCTGCATTTGGAGAAGTGCTGTTCTCCGGATTCAGGATATTGCCTCTGAGGACAATAGACTTGAGCACCTCCATCGCCCCAATGATATTGGTTTTGCCGGATGCATTGGGGCCATAGATTACAGCACTGCTCAGCGCCTTAAATTTCTTTCTGCCCACTTCGCCGCTCATCAAGCTGTAATCCAGTCCCTTCTGTTTTGGCGCTGCCAGCATAGATAATTCAGCTTCTTCTACAAAAGATTTATAGTTTTTGACCTTAAAGTTTAAAAGCATATCATTCCCTCCTTCTGATGATATTGCGTGAATACATTAAAATGATATGCTTATTTTGCCCAGGAGTCAACATTTTTATGATGATTTTGCATTTTTTTTGCAAAATTGTGATTTTCCCGGTTATAAATTCTTTCTTCAGTTCTACCCATTCTCACACAGACTGCGCAATCTTCTGTCCGGCACCTTCGAAAGCCACGTCTGTCGACGCCATCAGCTCCCTTATTCAGTCAAAAACCCGTTGTCCGCCATTTCCTGTATCATCGCCTGCACGTCGTTTAAAATGACCGCGCGGTCCTCAGCGGTCCGGGCGCCGCTTTTCTCGGCGAGCTCGTCCACGATTTCCTCCGTGGTCCTGCCGCAGGCAAGGCCCTCCCAGATGATTTTGCCGGTCTCGTTTAGTTTGACCATGCCGTGGAATTCGCGGCTGGCCTGTCCGGTGGCGACCACGACGTATTTGCCCGCAACCTTGCGAATGATAAAGCCTTCTTTGATTTTCATGTCATTCCTCTCTCCTGAACCGACATCCGCCAGAGACGGTCGATTTCCTCCCTTGTGTACTGAATGCCTTTGCTCACATACTGTTCACCCGTCAGAGCCTCAAAGCTGCAGCGCACCGCGTCCTCAGAAATATCGCATTCCAGCAGATACAACGGAAGCGTCTCCAGCATCTGGTCAAGCATTTCCATCATCAGCCCTGTCGCCTCCGGTTCATAGGGATGAAACATCTGACGCAGCATCAGCGGAATTGCCTCGTCAGGCTCAACCCTGCGAATACGATTAAGTCCATCCTCCGAACGACGCAGAAAGCAGATCGCCGCCATCGGCGCGCTATGTTTCCGGTTCCAGCCTTCCTTACCGCACCAGGGCGTATCGTAGGCCATAATACTGACTCCGCCGCTGTTAATCCTCTTGCCATGCTCTTTTTCAGACTCTCCGCCCTCATTCGGCCCCATTATATGAAATATCGGCTTGTCCCCATTGACAATATCGACATCCGCGCCGAGATACTGCTTCCACAGTCCGATATGCGTAGACTTGCCCGTGCCGCTGGCGGCCGTGAACAGATACCCCTTACCCCGCCACGAAATGCACGCGCCGTGCAGAATCACCCGCCTGAAATAAGGCAGCTTCGAGGCAATCGCAGAATAGATCGCATCCCGCTCCAAAAAGATCTCCTCTATGTCTGCATCATATTCCCGCATCTCGGCCATTCTATCCTCTCCTGCAAACACAGAGAATACCGGCTCCTTGTCTGTCAGGTAATCGCGGCAGAACCAGCGGCAGTAGTTATAGCGACTGGTGACCTCTATCGGGATATCCGCTAATTCCAGGCTAAATCTATCCATCCCTGTTCTCCGCTCCGTCATTCATCACTGCCGGTCGGTCTGATCGGCACTACCGGCGTGATGTCCGGTGCAGGGGTCATTTCCCTGCTTAAAATACTGCCAGGGTTGACGGGCATGCAGTAAATATCTGATTCGTGAAATTCTACGATTTCTAAAATGTGTTTTGCGTATGTTTCCATTTGACGTTACCTTTCCGGTGTGAATGATGAGCAAAATAATTGCTACGAATAATCCCCTGCAACCAGTCTATGGCGGCTACAGGGGATTACTCTTCACATCATTTAATTCATATTACGAATCACTTCTATCCGGGCCCCACGAATATGTTCCTGTCCCGCTCCCTTCCTGCCCGCTTATTGCCCAGACAATAAAAGTGGAATCTTTTTCAAAATAAGTGACTTCTAATTCATGAGGCTTGTACGCAAACGATTCATTATTCATTTTCCTCAACCTCCTCTACTGATAATTCACATATGCCAGAAGTATAAGTACATTTTACCCATGTGCCGTATACTGTTGTCCCATCAAGAGTTGTCCAGTAAGACCGAACCTTGCATTCAGTTGCGTTTGCTGTATCCTGCTGCAGACACACGGATACGTAACTAGCGCATGTCCCAAACTCACTTGCCGTGAACGTTCTATTTGCAGTAGTTGCAGTATAGTCTTTCCAATAATAACCGCTTAAAGTAAGCTTTTCTGAACTGCTTCCCATGTACAGTTCAAATCCAATCGCATCATAATTGAGTGAGTCAAGGCCAGTCACAAGACGCCAGTACTTTGTTCCTTCGACATCTCCATCAGTAACGCTGGTCATTACAACTCCCTTGATACTCATCGTGTCCGCATCCACAAACTTCGCATACGCTTCGCCAGTCGGGAAAGAAGTCATAGCAGTGTAGGTTCCATTCTCATAAGAATACCAGCCCGCAAAGATGTAGTTATGCTTTGTCCCGTCACTATCCGTAAATGTCAGACTCGTAGTCGGATAAGCAGATGTAGAATAACTTCCAATGTAATTGCCAGACACCTTGGCATACATCGTGCTCTCGCCTTTACCGGAAACGCTTTCAACCGGAATACTTACCGTGCTTTCCGTGCTGATTCCGAAATAACTCACCACTGTGCAGTCAGTCTGATCATATGAACCGCTCTGATAATAGGAGCTTGTTGCGATCGTAGAGGTAAGGTAGCCTATAATTGCGCGGGAACCGCCATGGAATGTTCCGGCGTAAACAATACTAGTGTTCTCAGAAGGACTGTTCGTCATCAAGCCATACTCAGTACCAGAGAATGATCCGCCATAAATCGTGGCCGTTCCAGTCGAGTTATACAGACCACGCTTACCGCCTTGCAAAGTCCCTGCATAAACGGTCACACTGCTGCCAGATTCTGCATTGATGAGACCCGCTGTCGAGCCGCTCAATGTACCGCCGTTTACCGTTACTGTTCCGGCATTGTATACACCGTAAACATCTTTAGCCGTGTCACCCACGGTTCCTTCATTGATGATGAGCGTAGCATTATTGCGGACAGCACCGACATTAGCATTGGTACTTGTAAATATACCACCATTGATGGTAACAGTTCCGCCTGCTATGTACACTGCATATCCTGTACCGGATGTGCCGCCGGTAATCGTGCCGCCACTCACAGTCAGCGTTCCAGTATTATATATCGCATACGCAGAATTCGCTGTAATAGCGCCGCTCTCAATAATAAGTGTTCCCCCGTTGCTGATTGCATTGGATGATCCAGTGTTTGTAATCGTACCTTCACCGGTCGCTTTGATTGTCAGTGTGCCGGATACCGCAAACATGCGGGAACTCATGCTGCCTGAAATCGTATGGCCTGCAAGATCCAGTGTGATATTCTGGCTTGACTTAATCTCAATCAGTTCATTAACCGTCGCATTACTCAGCAATGTAATAGTGTCACCGGATTTTGCCGCAGTAACCGCTTCTGCAAGAGTAGCATATCCTCTGTCGCCAATCGACGCTACATTCGTGCTCTCTGTCGTCTCGCCATCCTCCGCATACACCGACGTCGCACTCAGCACCAGTACCAACGCGATGGAGAAGAGCAGGCTCAACAGTCTTGACTTTTTCTTCATTTCAGTCAATCCCCCATTCCTTATTCATATTTTCTGAGATTACCCCCCTCGTGCCGCACCGCACAGCGCCGTTTTGGGTCTGTCAATGCCCGGTTTTGCACGCAGCGCGCAAGTACTCAAAATCAGAATTATTATAAAACTATTTTTCCAGCCTGTCCCCTATTATCCCGAAACGGAGTCCGATTCACCGGAAGCCGTCAGAAATTGCTTCCCAGATTCAGCGAATCGTGAACGTCCCCGCATGCAGGTCAAGCTGCACGCTGATATTCTGATTGTCATCGTGCGCAGGGTTCTCAATCGTCGCAATCACGTTACGGTACGCATTTTTCAGCGCATTATAATGGGCCGGGTCTACGTTTAAATCACCTGCTCTGCGTTTTACATTATTTACAGTTTTGTCCTTTTTGAGTCGATTCGTTGAAATGACCGCACATTCATAACCCTGCTTCTTCCCCGATGATATCGCTCCAATATCCATTTTTGAGCAATGATGCGGGACATGCATAAAATCAAACAGCCCGTAAAACTGCCTGTAATTCGGATGCCCCCAATTCAGGTATGATCCTTGCGGCCAGTAAAAATCATCTATGCACGAATAAGGAACGTCCCCGGCCAGCAAACATTTTTTCTCTTGCTTACAAACATTCACACAAATGATTATGTACAGACCCTCGCAATTTTTTCTGCTGATAAATGGATCTTTCCCACGTCCCATCTCAAGAAATATACCGTAATTATTGCCAAGTTTGGATGTGATCGGTGGAAGAGACAGCGCGCTCCACGCCCTGTCCACCAGGTACAGATTTCCAAAATAATTCACATACCGCGCAAGCCTGTACGCATTATAAGAAGCCTGATCTTTTCCCGAATTTGACAGACTCGGCGCGATCCACGGCACATCAAAAATGCGCTGCCTGGCATAGGCCGTCCCTATGATGTGATCCAAATCCCAGTGAGACAGGACAACGCCCGTCGGCTGCAGGCTGCGAATTGCCTGCGTCGCTTTATAATATGGAAAATTCCCGCTTTTCTTCGGATAACACCTGTAGGAATAGCCTATATCGTATAAAATGCGGCATTGGCTTCCTTTTATATAATCCGCGTTCCCTTTTCCAACATTATAAATATCTATTGTGTCCAGCGTGTCAATTACCGCGGAACGACTGAAGCAGGCCTGAAACGCCGCGTCTATTTCAGAAACGCTGCACAGCTTAAAAACATCGTCCCTGCACACATCATTTATTTGCTTCATCACCCTCTGCGGAACCGCTTTATTATCAAAAACAAGCTTCTTCCCCTCAAGTGAACTCACCGGACTGGAACTGAATTGCAGCGCACCCTCAAAAACCCACTCATTTCCTCCAAATGCGGCCGTGTCCGCTATCCTGGCCGCATACCATCGATCCTCCAGGCCATTCGACTGATACTCTCTCAGCCGCCTGTAATTCTCATAGGTGCCCTCAACTATGAAACTGGCAAAGTACGGCCTGTAATGGGCCTGATGTAAATACCGGTCGTTTTGACACCACTGCACGGACTTTTTGAGCAGGCGTGCCG
>JAJPXG010000124.1 GCA_021205565.1 Lachnospiraceae bacterium
TTGGGCTCTCTCTCAAAGGAGGCCGCGTAATCGATCAGTTCTTTGCAAAGCTCTACGCCGTCCGCGATCTCATCGTCGGATTCCTGGCAGACTAAGAACTTCACACGGTTTTCATCGACCTCGCCGATGTAAGGCTTTAAAACGTCAATATTGGAGTTCTCACATCCTAAGCCCAGCACCAGAACGCCGCCCGCGTTGGGATGGTTGATCAGATCCGCTAAAATCGTGCGGGTATGCTCCTGGTCGTCTCCCATCTGGGAGCAGCCGTAGGGGTGCGTGAAGGTGATGACCTCATCCACGGAGCCCTTTACATATTCATTGGCTTTTTTCACAATCAGCTTCGCAATGTCGTTGACACAGCCGACGGTGGGAATAACCCAGATCTCATTGCGCACGCCCACCTTGCCGTCGGGGCGGTTAAAGCCCATGAAGGTCACGTCCTCGGTCTTTTGCACCTCACAGGGAACCGGCTCATAGCTGTACTCTAAGAGATCGCCCAGAGCGGTTTTGACATTGTGGGTGTGAATCCACTGTCCGGCCTTGATGTCCTGCTTCGCGTTGCCGATGCGGAAGCCGTATTTGATGACGGGACTTCCCTCCGGGATGTCTGTAAGCGCCATCTTGTGGCCGGCAGGAATCTCTTCCTGCGCGGTCACGGTTAAATCGTCAGAGACTTTGACAACGGTGCCGGGCGCGAGTGTCTCAATCGCCACCACGACGTTGTCATTGTCGTTAATTCTTAAGAAACTTTGCATAAAGCGGCCCTCATTCCGTTTGCTTTGATGTCATCCAGATAAGCGACAATGGCGTCCTTAGTATCCGCCACCTTGGTCAGATCCTGTCCGAAGAAGGATTCGTTGGACAGGACAGCGGTCACGAACTCTTCCGTGGACTTCTGGGAATATTCCGCGAAAAACTCCACCACAGCGGCGTCATCCTGCACCATGTACTCTTCCTCTCCTCTGTGTCCGACGAGCTTGCCGTCACGAATCTCAGAGCCGGTGTAGAAGGCCATCAGAGCCGCCAGGGAGAACGCCAGGTGAGTCGGAATCTTCCCGGTCTTTTCCACATAGCCTAAGTAGGAGGGCAGGCATCTCGCTTTCCACTTGGAGACGGAATTTAAGGAAATCGCCATCAGGGCGTGGTCCACATAGGGATTCTCAAAACGAAGCTCAACTGCTGCCGCGAACGCTTCCAGTTCTTCCTTGGGCAGCGTCAGGGTCGGAATAACCTCATCATACAGGGTCGCCTTGATGAACGGACGGATGTCAGAATCCTTCATGGCGTCTCTTACAATGTCATAATCGCACAGATAAGCTGCCAACACGAAGGAAGTGTGCGCACCGTTTAAGATGCGGACCTTGCGCTGCTTGTAGGGCTTCTGATTATCTGTAAAGATGACATCCATGCCGGGCATGTCCGCCATCACTTTGTCAAGCGGAAGTTCGCCGCTGATGTCCTTCTCGGACTCGATGACCCAGAGCGCGAAGGGCTCCGCGGTTACCATGATCTTGTCCTGGTAGCCTAACTTCTCCCACTCCTGCTCGGCGGTCGCTCTCGGATATCCGGTCACGATGCGGTCCACCAGGGTGGAGGTGAAAATGCAGCTCTCATTCACCCATGCCTTAAAGGCGGCGTCCAGTCCCCAGAGGTCGATGAGCTGGTTCACGCACTTTTTCAGCATGATGCCATTATCATCAATCAGCTCTACAGGCAGCATCACGAGGCCCTTATCCGCCGCGCCGTTGAAGGTGGGGTATCTTCTGTATAAGAACTGTGTCAGCTTGCCGGGGAAAGTCTTCGCTGGCTTTAAATCAAATTCATCGGTGGGATCATAAACGATGCCCGCCTCCGTAGTATTGGAAACCACAAAGCGCAGGGTGTCGATCTCGGCTAAGGACATATATTTGTCATACTCTGTCGCGGTGTCCACGATATCCTGCACGGAGGTAATCACTCTGTTGAGTACCTTCGCCTCGCCCTCCACGATGCCGCGTAACGACACGGTGTACTGACAGTCCTGCTCATGGAACATATCAGTGCTGCCGAAGGGAATCGGCTTGATCAGGACGATATCGCCGTCAAATAATCCCTTCTCATTCGCGATATCGATCATGTAATCGACAAAGGCACGCAGGAAGTTGCCCTCGCCGAACTGTACCACTTTTACCGGTCTGTTCACCTTTTTGGTCATTGCTTTGCTTAATTGCTCCATACCTGTTCTCCCATCTGTTATATTCTTAACAAAGTGTAGTTACTATGCACAAAAATTCCGCTTCCTCGCATAGCAATTACATAAATTTTATACCAAAACCAAGTATTCGTCAATGTAGTTTTGAAAATAAAAGGAACTTCTTGTTTTTCGGCCGCCTATGCCTTATAATAAAACTGACTATGCGGGGAGAAGCTCCGCGCGGCTATCAAAGCCAGGTTCATCATGGAGGTAAGGCAAAAATGAAGAAATTTATGGACGAGAACTTTCTGCTGGAAACAGAAACGGCTCAGAAACTGTATCACGAATATGCAGCGACCACTCCCATCCTGGATTATCACTGTCATATCAACCCCAGAGAAATCGCCGAGGACCGCAAATTTGACAATATCACGCAGGTCTGGCTGGGCGGCGACCACTACAAGTGGCGCTTCATGCGCTCCTGCGGCGTGGAGGAGAAATACATCACCGGAGACGCATCCGATAAGGAGAAGTTTTTCAAGTGGGCCGAGTGCCTGGGCAAAGCCATCGGCAATCCCCTCTTCCACTGGTCTCACTTAGAGCTGCAGAGATATTTCGATTATCATGGTGTCTTAAATAAAAACACCGCCGAGGAGGTCTGGAACCTCTGCAATGAAAAGCTGCACGACGATTCCATGAGCGTGCGCAACCTGATCCGTCAGTCCAACGTGACCCTGATCTGCACCACCGACGATCCGGTGGACAGCCTGGAGTGGCATCAGAAAATCAAAGAGGATGAGAGCTTTGAAGTGAAGGTTCTGCCGGCCTGGAGACCGGACAAGGCCATGAATATTGAGAAGCCCGAGTACCTGGATTATCTGGCAACACTGTCCCAGGTCAGCGGCATTGAGATTAAGACCTTCGCGGATTTAAAGGCCGCCCTCGTCAACCGCATGGAATTTTTCGCAAGCCAGGGCTGCTGTGTTTCCGACCATGCGCTGGAATATGTCATGTATGAGCCCGCAACCGATGAAGAGATCGAGGAGATCTTTGCAAACCGTCTGGCCGGCAAGCCCGTGTGTAAGACCTGCGAGCTGAAGTTCAAGACCGCCTTCATGCTCTTTGTGGCAAAGGAATACAACAGACTGGATTGGGCGATGCAGCTCCACTATGGCTGCAAGCGCGACAACAACGAGCTGATGTATCAGTCCCTCGGCCCGGATACCGGCTATGACTGCATCAACAACTACGCGCCCAGCGCCCAGATGGCAGATTTCCTGAACGCGCTGATTAAGACCGACCAGCTGCCGCGCACCATCATCTACTCCCTGAACCCGAATGACAATGAAGCCATCGGCACGATCTTAGGCTGCTTCCAGGATTCGACCGCGGTCGCCAAGATTCAGCAGGGCAGCGCCTGGTGGTTCAACGATCACAAGGTCGGCATGCAGAACCAGATGATCTCCCTGGCAAACCTGGGCAACTTAAGCGGCTTCGTCGGCATGCTGACCGACTCCAGAAGCTTCTTATCCTACACGAGGCACGAATATTTCCGCCGCATTCTCTGCAACCTGATCGGCAACTGGGTCGAGGACGGGGAATTCCCCTGCGACTGGGAGACGTTGGAAGAGATCGTCAGAGGCATTTCTTATAATAATGCGAAGAAATATTTCAAGTTCCCGTTAGACTGATTTTACCAGAAAATAACCTGCTGACCCAAACCAGAGCGGTTTAAGCGTCAGCCGGATATAAAAAGAAAAGAGGTACATGATTATGGGCATTATTGCTTCATTGATCGTCGGAGCCATCTGCGGCTACATCGCCGGACAGGTCATGCATGTGCAGGGCGGCCTGCTCTTCAATATCATCCTGGGCATCGTCGGCGGCTTTGTCGGCGGCCTGCTTTTCGGCCTGATCGGCATTTCCTTCCACGGAATCATCGGCAGCATCATCTGCGGTGTGCTGGGCTCCTGCATCCTGATCTGGGTTGTCAAAAAGATCAGACACTGATTTCCTGATTGCAAAAACTCCCCGGTCCATTTCGAACCGGGGAGTTTTTTGTCTCATAAGGGAGCCTTTACCACATCTTTCGTTTCTTTACCGAGCTCCCTTACCATACTTCTTTACTGTACTCTTTTGTTGCTTCTGCCGCGTTAATATTTCTTTACTTCCTCTTCGCCGTTCATCACGCGCAGCGCGCCCTGCGCCAGCGCTAAGAGCTCATCCTCGCCCGGATAAACCGTGAAAGGCGCAATCCACTCGCATCTCTCTTTTAAGCCGGCTACCACGTCAGCGCCGTAGGCAATGCCGCCGGTGACAATGATCTGATCCACTTTGCCGGAGAGCACACAGGCCATGGAGCCGATGTCCTTGGAAACCTGAAGCAGGAAAGCTTCCTTTGCTTCCTTCGCCTTCTCATCGCCCTCATTGGCACGCTTCGTCACCTCGCGCATATCGTTGGTGCCCAGATAAGCGTTGAAGCCGCCGTTGCCGGTCAGCATTTTACGAACTTCCTTCTCCGTATATTTACCGGAAAAGCACAGGCCGATCAGCTTTCCAACCGGTACTGCGCCCGCCCGCTCCGGGGAGAAAGCGCCGTCGCCATCCAGGGCGTTGAACACATCCACGACTCTGCCATACTCATGTGCCGCCACGGATACACCGCCGCCCATATGCACGCCGATCAGGCGAAGCTCCTCATAGGATTTGCCGATCTCTTTGGCGTAGCGCTTGGCCACCGCCTTCTGATTCAGGGCATGGAAAACGCTGGTGCGGGGCAGATCCGGATGGCCGGAATAACGGGCGATGGGCATCAGTTCATCCACCACGACCGGGTCTACAATATAAGAGGGTACACCGATCTCGTCTCCGATCTCACGGGCTAAAATACCGCCCAGGTTGGAAGCGTGCTGGCCCTGTACACCGATTTTCAGATCTTCCAGCAGGTCGTCCGTCACAGCATATGTCCCGCCGGGGATGGGCTTTAACATGCCGCCGCGGCCCACCACAACATCAAGACTTTTGATATCAAAGTTTTTGCTTTCCAGTAAATCCGTAATAATTTTTTTACGGAAATCCTTCTGGTCCACGATCATGGGAAACTGCGTGATTTCCTCTGTGGTGTGACGCAGTGTTTCCTCAAAAAGAAGAGTCTCATCCTCAAAAACACCAATTTTGGTGGATGTAGAACCCGGATTGATAATTAAACTTTTGACTGACATTTTTATTTTCTCTTTTCTGAATGCCGTCCTGCGCAGTATGACTCTTTTCTGCGCAGCTGCATTCGTATTTGAAAACGCTTTCCGTTTCACAACAGGCTTATTTTCCCTGCTGAAGTTCCTCCGCTACGACAGCCGCCAGCGCGATGGAATTTAACTTGGTCTCAAAGGTATCGGAGCGGCTGGTCAGGATGACAGGCACCTTGGTACCGGTCAGGATGCAGCCGTTTTTGGACTGGGTGGTATGCACCAGCGTCTTGTACACCAGGTTGCCGGCGTGAATATCCGGGAAAAGAATGACATCCGCGTCACCCTGAATCCTGCGGTTGGTCGCGCCCTTGTGCTTCGCGGCCTCGGGGTCGATCGCCAGATCAAGAGAAAGCGGTCCGTCGATGATGCAGCCGGTGATCTCGCCCTCTTCGTTCATTCTGGTCAGCTCCGCCGCCTCAATGGTCACCTGCATCTTGGGGTTGACAACTTCCACGGCCGCCACTGGGGCAACCTTGGGCACTTCCACGCCGCAGGCTCTGCAGACCGGAATGGTATTGTTGATGATATGTACCTTGTCCTCCAGAGTGGGATAGGTCATAAACGCCACGTCCGTCAGGAAAAGCAGGCGGTCAAAGCCCGGTACTTCAAAGACACTGACATGGGACAGGGCGCCGCCGGTACGCAGGCCAACCTCTTTATTCAATACGCTCTTTAAGAAGTTTTTAGTGTCTACCAGGCCCTTCATGTACATGTCCACATCGCCGTCATGAGCCAGCTTCACCGCTTTCAGGGAAGCCTCGATCATATCCGGCTCATCGATAATCTCCGTTCCTGTCAGATCCAGGCCGATTTCCTTTGCAATCGCCTCAATTTTCGCCTGGTCGCCTACCAGCACGACATCCGCGATATCCTGCTCTTTGCAGGCTTTGACGCACTCTAAAACCGCGCTGTCCTGGGCGGCGGCGATGGCGACCTTCTTTTTGCTTAAGGTTTTCACCTTAGCCAATACATAGTCGAAATTCATTTTATACCTCACACAACATGCGGAAAAATCTGCCTATGCACGAGGCAGATGCCCTTTGGGTGCGGCAGATTTTCCGTATGTCTTTTATCGATTTTTATTTGTTTGCCTTTGCTGCCTTGATAGCCTCAGTCAGCTGCGGTACGATCTTATTCAGGTCGCGGACCACGCCGTAGTCAGCTACGTCAAAGATCGGAGCGTCCTCATCCTTATTGATGGCAATGATGATATAGGATTCCTCCATGCCGGCCACATGCTGGATGGCGCCGGAAATACCGATGGCAAAGTAAACGTTCGGGCGAACAGTCTTGCCGGTCTGGCCAACCTGCAGATCCTTCGGCTTCCAGCCGGCGTCTACTACCGCACGGGAGCAGCTGACGGTGCCGCCGATTGCTTCCGCCAAATCATCTAAGAGCTTAAAGTTCTCGGGGCTGCCAACGCCGCGGCCGCCGCTGACTAAGATCTTGGCGTCCATGATGTCCACAGTATTGGAAACAGCCTTTACGACCTCTTTGATCGTGACAAATTTATTATTCACGGTGATGCCGGGATTATACTCAATCACCTCGGCCTTCGCACCCGCAACGGGAGTGATCTTCTGCATCACGCCGGGACGAACGGTCGCCATCTGCGGGCGGTTATTCGGGCAGGCAATGGTGGCGATGGTGTTGCCGCCGAATGCCGGACGGGTCATCAGAAGCTGATTGTGCAGCTGCTCCTTGCCGGGGATGGGGGTCAGCGGGAAATCACCAATATCCAGCTTTGTGCAGTCCGCGGTCAGACCGGTGGCCACTCTCGCGGAAACGGTGGGGCCTAAGTCTCTGCCGATGGCGGTCGCGCCTACCAGCATGATCTCCGGCTTAAACTCATTGATGACGCCTGCCAGCGCCTGCGCGTAAGGCTCGGTTCTGTAGGTTTCCAGCTCCGGATCATCTACCACGATGACCTTGTCCGCGCCGTACTCCGCCAGCTGATCCGCCAGGTCTTTTACCTGATAGCCGATCAGAACGGCAGTCACATCGGTACCCAGGTCAGCAGCCAGCTCCCTGCCCTTGCCGAGCAGTTCGAAGGAGATGCTGCCGATTACGTTATCTACCTGCTGGGCAAATACATATACACCCTTGTATTCTTCTAAATTCATTCCTGTCACCTCTTATTAAATAATATGCTTCTCATCCAGCTTGCCGACAATGTAGCTGACCGCGTCTTCGGGAGACTCCGGCACCACCTTTTCGCCCGCGCCCTTGCGGACCTTATCGGAAGCCTTCGCGATCTTGGTCGGGGAACCTGCTAACCCTAAGTTGGAGTCATCCACATCCACCAGATCTTTTCTGCCCCAGGTGATGATCTCAGCCTTGCAGGCGTCGAAAATACCGCCCGGCGTCATGTAACGGGGCTCGTTCAACTCGCTTAAAGCGGTGATCAGGCAGGGCATCTGCGCCTCCAGCACGTGATATCTGTCATCATACTGACGCTGCACCACAACCTTGTCACCTTCAATTTTAATATCCTGCGCATAGGAAATCACCGGAATGCCAAGGTGCTCCGCGATCTGCGGGCCTACCTGCGCGGTGTCGCCGTCGATGGCCTGACGTCCTGTGATAATCAGATCATACTCCAGGTTGCGGATTGCGCCCGCAATAGTGGTGGAAGTTGCCCAGGTATCCGCGCCGCCTAAAACTCTGTCAGTCACCAGGATCGCTTTGTCAGCGCCCATGGCCAGAGCCTCTCTTAACGCGTCCGCGGCTTTCGGCAGACCCATGGTCAGAACGGTCACCTCCGCGCCGTACTCATCCTTTAATCTCAGAGCCGCTTCCAGACCGGCCTTATCGTCCGGGTTCATGATCGCCAGCATACCGGCTCTGTCCAACGTTCCGTCCGGGTTGAACTTCACACCGCCCTTGGTATCCGGAACCTGTTTGATGCAAACAATTATTTTCATGTGATTTATTCCTCTCTTTATAGATTATGTGACGCCTTATTTCAGCAACGCGCCACTGATGACCATTTTCTGCACTTCGCTGGTGCCCTCGTAGATCTCGGTGATCTTGGCATCGCGCATCATGCGCTCCACATCGTACTCTCTGATGTAGCCGTAGCCGCCGTGCAGCTGCACCGCCTTGGTGGTCACTTCCATCGCGGTCTCGGCAGCATAAAGCTTCGCCATGGCCGCTTCCTCAGAGTAGGAAACCTTCGGATCTTTCTTAAACGCATCCTTCTTTAAGGCAGCCTTGTAAACCAGGTTCTTCGCGGCCTCGGTCTTGGTCGCCATATCAGCCAGCTGGAACTGGGTATTCTGGAAGGAACCGATGGTCTTGCCGAACTGTTTTCTCTCTTTTACATAAGCAACGGTGGTCTCCAAAGCGCCCTCCGCAAGGCCCAGCGCCTGTGCGGCGATACCGATACGTCCGCCGTCCAGCGTATGCATGGCAATATTGAAGCCCTTGCCCTTCTGGCCCAGCAGATTCTCCTTCGGGATGCGGCAGTCAGTGAAAATCAGCTCATAGGTGGAGGATCCGCGGATACCCATCTTATTTTCCTTAGTGCCGAAGGTAAAGCCCGGAGTGCCCTTCTCCACGATGAACGCGGAGATCTCTTTCTGCATGCGGCCGCGCTTCTCGACCTTGCCGGTCACTGCGATGATGATATATACGTCAGCCTCCTTACCGTTGGTGATGAAGCACTTGGAGCCGTTTAATACCCACTCGTCACCATCCAACACCGCCTTGGTCTGCTGTCCCTGCGCATCTGTACCGGCACCGGGCTCAGTTAAGCCGAACGCGCCAAGCTTCTCACCCTTTGCCAGCGGCACAACATATTTCTGCTTCTGCTCCTCAGTGCCGTAGGTCAGGATGGGGTCAATGCACAGAGAGGTGTGCGCAGATACGATAACGCCTGTGGTACCGCAGACCTTGGAAAGCTCCTCCACGCACATCGCGTAGGTCAAGGTGTCGCAGCCCTGTCCGCCGTACTCCTTCGGAACCGGAATGCCCATGAATCCGTATTTTGCCATCTTATCCACAGTCTCGCGGGGGAATCGCTCGGTCTCGTCCACTTCCTGTGCAAGGGGCTTTACTTCTTTTTCGGCGAAATCCCTGAACAACTGTCTCGCCATTTCATACTCTTTGCCTAAAGTAAAATCCATGTTTTTTATTCTCCTTCAAATCATATTCAAGCACATACAGGCAGCCCGTAAAACAGTCTGCCTGATGTCATCTTTTCTGAAATTAGTTATACTTGTAGAAGCCCTCGCCAGTCTTCACGCCCAGCTTGCCGGCACGCACCATCTTGCGCAGCAGCGGTGACGGACGATACTTGCTGTCGCCGGTCTCCTTATAAATGACCTCCATAATGGCCAGCACGATGTCCAGGCCGACATAGTCGCCCAGCTGCAGCGGTCCCATCGGGTGGTTCGCGCCCAGTCTCATGGCTGTGTCGATATCCTCAACGCTCGCCACGCCGGCCTCGTAAACGCAGATACCCTCGTTGATCATCGGGATCAGGATACGGTTTACCACGAAACCGGCAGCCTCATTGACCTCTACCGGTGTCTTGCCGATCTCCTCGGAGATGGCCTTCACCTTGTCAAAGACCTCATCGGTGGTATTCGCGCCGCGGATGATCTCTATCAGCTTCATCACGGGAGCCGGGTTGAAGAAATGCATGCCGATGACCGGTCTGTCCAGTCCCGCACCGATCTCGGTGATGGAAAGGGACGATGTATTGGTCGCAAAAATGCAGGTCGCCGGAACGATGTCCTGCAGTTCTTTAAAGGTCTGCTTTTTGACATCCATGACTTCCAGGGCAGCTTCCACAACCAGATCCGCGTCGGTGCAGATGTCCTTCACACCGGTGGTGATGTTGGCCAATACCGCGTCCGCGGCCTCCTGGGTCATCTTGCCCTTCGCGATTCTTTTCGCAAAGGCCGCCTCAATCTTCTTTTTGCCATTTGCGGCAAACTCCTCATTGATGTCGCACAGATAAACCTGATAGCCGGGAGTCTGCGCGAACACCTGCGCAATGCCGGAACCCATGGTGCCGGCACCGATTACGCCTACTTTCATAATAAATTGCCTCCTTTATTTGTTCTGGAACGGCTCCTTCACCTTTTCCTTGTTTTTGTCAAGGAAAAAGGCCATGCCGTATTTCTGGTCCTCCGTCTCAAAGCAATCGCCGAAAAGCTTCTCCTCGATTACAATGGCTTCATCCATGGGAGCCTCCAGGCCCTCATTAATGGCTTTTTTGCAGTTGCGCACCGCGATGGGCGCATTCTTTGCGATGGTGGAAGCGAGCTTTAATGCCGCCGCCATAAGCACTTCCTGCGCGGTCTTGACCACATTGCCGTCCGCGTCGGTCTCAGCCGCGCAGACCTGATTCACCAGACCGATGCGATAAGCCTCAGCCGCCTTGATATTGCGGGCAGTGTAAATCATCTGCTTCGCCATGCCCACACCCACGATGCGGGCCAGTCTCTGGGTGCCGCCGAAGCCGGGCGTGATGCTCAGACCCACCTCGGGCTGTCCGAAGACCGCGTTCTCGGAGCAGATGCGGATGTCGCAGCTCATGGCAAGCTCACAGCCGCCGCCGAGTGCAAAGCCGTTCACCGCCGCGATGACGGGAATGGGGAGTGTCTCGATCTTACGGAAGACGTCGTTGCCCTTTTTGCCGAAGGCCTCGCCCTCCGCTCTGGTCAGGCTGCTCATCTCTCCGATGTCCGCACCGGCTACGAAGCTCTTAACTCCCGCGCCGGTGATGATCAGGCAGCGAACCGTGTCAAGATCGATCGCGTCGATGGTCTGATCCAACTCCTCCAATACTGTGGAGTTTAAAGCGTTTAACGCCCGCTCTCTGTTGATGGTCAGGACAGCCACGCTGCCCTGCGCCTCATATAAAATGTATTCCATCCTGTCTCAAATCCTCCGGGTTATTCCATTGAAACAATCGTCGCGCAGCCCATGCCGCCGCCGATACACAGCGTCGCCAGGCCGGTCTTCGCGCCCCTTGCCTGCATCTCATAGAGCAGCGTCACCAGGATACGGCAGCCGGAAGCGCCCACCGGGTGTCCCAGAGCAATCGCGCCGCCGTTCGGGTTTAACTGCTTCTCCACATCAATGCCGAGCTCCTTGCCAACCGCTACGGACTGTGCCGCAAATGCCTCGTTGGCCTCGATGATGTCGAAGTCCTCGATCTTCATGCCGGTCTTGGCCATGACCTTCTTCGTCGCAGCCACCGGGCCGATGCCCATAACTTCCGGACGAACGCCCGCCAGAGCGCCTGCCACATAGGTAGCCATCGGCGTCACACCAAGCTCTTTGGCCTTCTCCTCGCTCATGACCACGATCGCCGCCGCGCCGTCGTTGATGCCGGAAGCGTTGCCGGCGGTCACAAAGCCGCCCGGATTGATCGGACGAAGCTTCTGCAGACCCTCGATGGTGGAGCCGTGGCGCGGTCCCTCATCGACCTTGAATTCGATGGTTTCCTTCTTTTTCTTCACGGTGACGGGAACGATTTCCTTATCAAAAGCGCCGGCCTTCTGCGCCGCCTCGGTCTTTAACTGGCTCTGCAGAGCGAACTCGTCAATCTCCTCGCGGGTCAGGCCCCACTCCTCGCAGATATTGTCTGCGGTCTTGATCATATGATAATCATTAAACGCATCCCAGAGGGCGTCCTTGATCATGGTATCCACCAGCACGCCGTTGTTCATTCTGTAGCCGTAACGGCCCTGCGGCACCGCATAGGGAGCCATGGACATATTCTCCATGCCGCCGGCCACAACCACGTCCGCGTCGCCCGCTAAAATCATCTGCGCCGCCTGGTTGACGCAGTTTAAGCCGGAGCCGCAGACCACGTTCATGGTAACGGCCGGAACCTCAATCGGAAGTCCCGCCTTGATGGACGCCTGGCGCGCCACGTTCTGTCCCTGCGCTGCCTGAATGACACAGCCCATGTAAACCTGATCCACATCCTCCGGCTTGATGCCGGCCCTGTTCACGGCCTCTTTGATCACAATCGCACCCAGATCCACAACCGGGGTGGTGCTCAAGGTGCCGCCCATCGTACCAATCGCGGTACGGCAGGCACCTGCCAATACAACCTTCTTCGCCATAGTTTTTCTCCTTTTTAATTATGAAATGATTTGTGAACGGAATGGTAAATTATATTGTTATTTTTTTATCAATCCGTATTCTATCATAAGCC
>JAJPXG010000042.1 GCA_021205565.1 Lachnospiraceae bacterium
TCGCCTCCAATGAATTTGCCCGCCGCCCTGATTGCCCACAGTGGGATGTGCCGGTTGCCGCAGAGAGTGATAAAGCGCTCCATGCCCGACCCGGAAAGCTTCAGCCGCAGGTAACTGCCGTTTTTAAAATAAGATTTCATTAAGCCTCCCCAAACCGCATGATGCAGTCGACATAAGCTGCCTGACAGGCCGGAGTGCGGTCGTCTGATATGAAGACAGCTTCTCAGCTTTCCGCCCCGGCTGACATGAAACGAAAGTCAGCCACTTCGCTTAGTGATACGTGACGCTCGCAATATGCCCTCTCACCATCATATGCTCCTTCATATAATGGGAAATGACCAGCCGCTCCCCGCTGATGCAGACCACATAACTGCCCGCCTGCAGCGTCACCGCCTTCTCCCCGTACTCCAGGATGGATTTGTAATTCTCCACCCAGACCTCACTGCGGCCGATACAGGTAATCACCGTGTCCTTCGTAATGGCCTCCATGGGCAGCTCATGGGATAAAAGCTTCTGGCGAAGCCCGTCCCCGTACTGTTCGGTGGTCGGTTTGTGCACTTTATTTTTCGTGTTTTGCTTTCTGTGCCTCATGGGATAGTTTATGAGAGGGAAGGATTATTTATGATATGGCTCTCCGTTCATAATCCGATATGCTCTGTAAATCTGCTCCAGCAAAATCACCCGCATCAGCTGGTGCGGAAAGGTCATATCAGAAAAGCTCAGCTTGAAATTCGCTCTCTGAGAAACCCGCTTATCCAGTCCCAGCGAGCCGCCGATCACAAACTGAATATGGCTCTTTCCCTGCACTCCCAGCTGTTCCAACTGATTGGCAAAGAATACGCTGTCCAGCTTTTTCCCCTGAATTTCCAGAGAAATCACATATGCCTCATCCCGAAGATTTTTTAAAATCCGCTCGCCTTCCTTCACCTTGATCTGCTCTTCAAGTGCTGGCGATGCGCCGTCCGGCGTCTTCTCGTCCGCCACCTCGATAATCCGCAACGTACAATATTTGCTTAAGCGCTTCTCAAATTCGGCGACGGCCTCCCGATAGAAGTTTTCTTTTACTTTTCCTACGGCAATGATGTCGATTTTCATAATCAACCTCCAAAATCAAAATCCCGCGCAAAGTTCAAAATTGAATTTTCCAGCAATTACTGATTGTTCAAATAGTAAATCTGCTTAAATCTTACCATAGTAATAAAAACGACGCCAACCTGAAAAAAAGACGGGCCATCCATAAAAACAGTCCGCCTTTTCTCTTATCTGCTAAATTTTCCTTACCTCGCGCTCAGGTATTCGTCAATCCCCTTCGCGGCTGCCTTGCCGGCACCCATCGCGAGTATGACGGTCGCGGCGCCGGTCACGGCGTCGCCGCCGGCGTACACACCTTCCTTGGTGGTTTTGCCGTTCACCTCATCGGCGATGATGCACTTCCATTTGTTGACCTCCAGGCCCTCGGTGGTGCTGGAAATCAGGGGGTTGGGGGAGGTGCCGAGTGCCATGATCACGGTGTCTAACTCGATCTCAAACTCGGAACCTTTTTTGACCACGGGCCTGCGTCTGCCGCTCTCGTCCGGCTCACCCAACTCCATTTTTACGCACTTGATGCCTTTTACCCAGCCGTTCTCATCGGCCAGGATTTCAACCGGGTTGGTCAGCAGATCGAAGATGATGCCCTCTTCCTTCGCGTGGTGAACCTCCTCCACTCTGGCGGGAAGCTCCTCCTCGCTGCGGCGGTATACGATATGTGTCTCGGCTCCTAAGCGCAGCGCCGTGCGGGCCGCGTCCATAGCCACATTGCCGCCGCCCACCACGGCTACCTTTCTGCCGCGCATGATGGGGGTTGGATTCTCCTCACGGAAGGCCTTCATCAGATTGCTTCTGGTCAGATACTCATTAGCAGAAAAGACGCCGTTTAAGTTCTCACCCGGGATACCCATAAACTTGGGAAGTCCCGCGCCAGAACCGATAAAGACGGCCTCAAAACCTTCTTTTTCCATCAGCTCGTCGATGGTGACGCTCTTGCCTACCACCACGTTGGTCTCAATTTTGACGCCGAGCTCTTTTACATTCTGAATTTCCTTCTCCACCACGTCCTCCTTGGGAAGACGGAACTCCGGAATGCCGTAAATCAGCACGCCGCCGGCCTCGTGCAGTGCCTCAAAAATGGTTACATCATATCCGGCCTTCGCCAGATCTCCGGCACAGGTTAAGCCCGCGGGTCCGGAACCAATGACCGCCACCTTTTTGCCTTTTTTCTCCGCGTGAACCTCCGGCTTGATCTCATGCTCTCTGGCGTAATCCGCCACAAAGCGCTCCAGCTTGCCGATGGAGACCGGATCTCCCTTAATACCGCGCAGGCACTTACCTTCGCACTGACTCTCCTGCGGGCAGACGCGGCCGCAGACTGCCGGCAGAGTGCTGGCCTCACTGATCACCTGATACGCCGCAGCGATGTCACCTTTTTTCACCTCATCGATAAAGCCGGGGATGTTGATTGCCACAGGGCAGCCCTTCACACACTGCGCGTTTTTGCAGCCGATGCAGCGCTGCGCCTCGGCGATCGCCTCTTCCATATTATATCCCAGGCATACTTCTTTAAAATTCGTGGCACGCTCTTTCGCGTCCTGTTCCCTGACGGGAACTCTCTCTAATACATTCATGCTCTGTCACCTCCGCACTGTCCGCAGCCGCCGTGATGGGTGTCGCCTTCCTTCTCCCTTAAGTACGCTCTGCCTTCCTCTGTCTTATAGAGGGTCTGACGCTTCATCGCCTCGTCGAAATTGACCAGATGGCCGTCAAATTCCGGGCCGTCCACACAGGCGAACTTCACTTCATCGCCTACCGTCAGGCGGCATGCGCCGCACATACCGGTGCCGTCCACCATGATCGGATTCATGGAAACCACGGTAGGAAGGCCGAGCTTCTTCGTCAGCAGGCAGGTATATTTCATCATAATCATGGGGCCGATGACCACGCACACATCATAGGTCTGTCCCGCGTCATAAAGGTTCTGCAACACCACAGACGCCGTACCCTTCGTGCCGTAGGAGCCGTCATCCGTGGAAATATAAAGGTTCTGAGCCACTGCTTTCAGTTCATTCTCCAGAATCAGAATTTCCTTACTCCTGGCGCCTAAAATCACATCGCTTTGAACGCCCTGCTCCTTCAGCCACTTGACCTGTGGATAGACAGGCGCGGCTCCCACACCGCCGGCAATAAACAGAATCTTTTTCTGTTTCAGTTCCTCTACAGGTGTCTCCACAAACTCGGAAGCCTTCCCTAACGGGCCCACAAAGTCCTGTACATAATCGCCTGCCTGAAGCTTTGACAGGCGGTATGTCTCCGCTCCCACGACCTGCGCGACGATGGTCACTGACCCTTTTTCGCGGTCATAATCACAGATGGTCAACGGGATGCGCTCCCCGTCCTTGTCCACACGGACAATAATAAACTGCCCCGGCTCACACCGGTCCGCAACTCTTTTAGCCTCAATGTCCATCAGAAAGATGTTCTCATTGAGCCATTTTGCATTCAGAATTCTGTACATAAATCCTCTCCAATCTTCTCCTTGATATATATAACAGCCGCTTGTCAGGCATGAACACACACCTTTCCGGCCTGCACTCATAAATGCAACATTTTTCCTCACCCGCTGATACTGTATTTTCCGTTCGACAGGATGATCCTGACAACCTGTCCGGTCGCGGAGCCGACTCCGTAAAACATGCCGGTTCTGTGCTGTACATAGGTTCCCACTGAAGTCTCTGCCGTCTCCCTGTTCACCTCGGCGAAAAGATAATAATATTCAGAGCTTCCTTCTATGGAAATCGGAAATAAATACTGGTAAATATAAACATACTCCGGGTGGCCCTCAACCGTACCGACACTGTCTGAAATCACGCCGACTTCCATCTGCGCCGACACCAGCAGATTCCACGCCTGTGAGCTGGAATATGCCTCCGCGGAAAGATTAACGGTAAACGTCCGGGTAATGACGTCGCTGACAAGACCAGCCTCACTGACCGCTACAAACCTGTAAGTATGGGTCCCCTCAGACGCGAACAGACCCTCATAATAAAGAGAACTGCTCGCGTTCGGAACGCCGCCGTCAATCGTATAGTAGATGGAGCACCCTTCTTCAGCCTCGGCCGTAATTTCCAGCGGGTAGGTATAGCTGCCGCTGTATACAAAAATCTCCGGCTGATAAGGCGTGGCCGTATCCACGATATAGGTTGCCTTCGTCACCGTACTTTTCACACCGTAAAGATTGATATAAACTGCGGAAACCACCGTGGTGCCTTCCTCCAGATACAGAGGCGTGGTATAAAGCTCACTGCTTTCATCCGGCGTGCTGCCGTCCAGCGTATAATAAATACTGCCGCTTTCATCTGCTGTCAGCTTCAGCGCAATCTCATCCGTGAAAATTCCCTCCGGCTGGCTGAAGGTCACCGGCTCTGCGAGATAATCCGAAAAGGCTGCCTGAAGCTCCTCATTATCCAGCTCCTCCAGAAACTGGGCAATGCTGCGGTAATCACAGTCCGCAGAATAATAATCCACAACCCCCTGGCATGCTGACAGCTTTTCCTCTGAGGATGCCGTCTCACTCAGGATCACAGACCGGTAAATCTGCAGCGCCTCATCCTCACGGCCGACAATGACATAAAAATCAGCCAGCTCCAGCAGATACAAAACGTTGTCCGGTTCCAGCTCCATGGCACGCAGATAGCACTCCTCGGCGCTGTCATACTCTTCCTCTTCTGTATAATCGCGGGCAGAAATCATCTGTTCCTCAGCCGAATCATACCAGTCTCTGTGCCGGATATAAAGCACCGCCCAGACGCTCAGTGCGATCAGTACGACCACCATCAGGCCGACTGTCAGCCATACAACTATTCTTTTGTGTGATGGTGCGGCAGATATCTGCTCTGATACATCCTCTTCCGGATCCTTGTGTTCAAACCCATCATCCAGAACTGTCTGCATTCCCGCGGCGATGCTTTCCTCCACCTGTGCATCAAATTCAGACACCAGATTGACTTCGCCGCCGCAGTGCTCACAATAGAGCATACCCTCCTTTAAAGGACGTCCGCATTTCGGACAATTCATAAATCAATCTCCCCACCTGCCGCCTGTACACAATTTTTCAAAAGCATGGCTACCGTCATCGGGCCAACGCCTCCCGGCACCGGCGTAATTGCGCTGCATTTTGAAACAGCCTTCTCAAAATCCACATCCCCGCAGAGTTTGTTGTCCTCTCCTCTGTGAATACCCACATCAATAACAACAGCGCCTTCTTTGATAAAAGTGTCATCCACAAAACGTGGTTTTCCGATCGCCACGACCAGAATGTCCGCCCGCCTGGTCACCTCCCGCAGATTTTTCGTCTTTGAGTGTGCTACGGTCACAGTCCCGTTTTCGGCCAGAAGCAACGCCGCCATCGGTTTCCCCACGATATTGCTGCGTCCAACCACAACGCACTCCTTTCCCGCGATCTCAATCCCGCTTCTTTTTAACAGCTGCAGAACGCCCGCAGGCGTACAGCTGACAAAGCCCTTCTCCCCCAGAAAAAGGGAACCGGCATTGACCGGATGAAAGCCGTCCACGTCCTTAGCCGGAGAAATGGCGCGGGTCACAGCCTGCTCGTCCATATGCTCCGGCAGGGGAAGCTGCACGAGTATCCCATGTACAGACGCATCCTCATTCAACTCCCGGATCAGATTCAGCAGCGCTTCCTGGCTGGTCTCCCTGGGCAGCTTCTCATGTACGAAGCGAATGCCGGTGTACTCACAGGCTTTCCGTTTATTTCTCACATATACCGAGGAAGCAGGATCCTCCCCGACCTGTATCACTGTAAGACAGGGCGCAATTCCTTTATCGTTCAGCTTCTGTACTTCTTTTTTTACTTCTTCCTTTATTTCAGCGGAAATCTTTTTTCCGTCTATCAGTCTGGTCTCCATTTTCTTCCTCTGTAATGCTTAAAACAGCCCCGTGATTCTCCCATTCTCGTCCACGTCAATGCTGTAGGCCGCCGGATTTTTGGACAGGCCGGGCATCGTCATGACAGAACCGGTCAGCACCACCACAAAACCGGCGCCCGCCGATACATAAACTTCCCGCACGTTTAATTCAAAGCCCTCCGGTCTTCCCAGAAGATCCGGATTATCGCTTAAGGAATACTGCGTCTTGGCCATGCAGACAGGCAGCTTGCCGTAGCCCAACTTTTCCAGCTGAGAAAGCTGTTTGGACGCCGCGGGTGCGAAATTGACACTTCCCGCCCCGTAAATCTCCTTTGCGATGATTTCGATTTTGTGCTTTAAGGTGTCGTTCACATCATACAGCGGAGCGTAATGACTTTCCTTCGTTTCCAGGGTATGCAGAACCTTCTCTGCTAACTCCCTGCCGCCCTCGCCGCCTTTCTCCCAGACCTCACAGAGCGCGAACTCGCAGCCCCTCTCCTCGCAGCAGGAACGGCCAGAGTCAAGCTCCTCCTGCGTATCCGCAGTAAAGACATTCAGGGTCACCACCACAGGAACGCCGAATTTCTGCAGGTTCTCGATATGCTTCTCCAGATTGACGATACCCTTTTTCAGTGCTTCCATATTCGGTTTCGAGACGTCGGCCTTCGGCACGCCGCCATTATATTTCAGGGCTTTCAGCGTGGCAACCAAAACCGCGGCGTCAGGCTTTAAGCCACTCGTGCGGCATTTGATGTCAAAAAATTTCTCCGCGCCCAGATCCGCGCCGAAACCGGCCTCCGTCACCACATAATCTGCCATTTTCAGGGCGGTCTTCGTGGCAATCACAGAGTTGCAGCCATGCGCAATATTGGCAAAAGGTCCGCCGTGTACAAGAGCCGGCGTATGCTCCAGCGTCTGGATCAGGTTGGGCCGGATTGCGTCCTTTAAGAGGGCCGCCATAGCACCCACCGCCTTTAAATCGCCTGCCGTGACAGGCTTCCCGCTCAGGTTATAAGCCACCACCATGCGGCTTAAGCGTTCCTTTAAGTCCTGCATGTCCGTGGCAAGGCACAGCACCGCCATGACCTCGCTCGCCACCGTGATGACGAAGTGATCCTCGCGGACATAGCCGTCGGCCTTGCTGCCCAGGCCTACCACAATATTGCGCAGCACTCTGTCATTCATGTCCATGCAACGCTTCCAGACAATGTTGCGGGTATCGATATTTAACTCATTTCCCTGCTGGATATGATTATCCAGAAGAGCCGCCAGCAGGTTATTGGCGGAGGTAATGGCATGAAAATCGCCCGTGAAATGTAAATTCAGATCCTCCATCGGCACGACCTGGGCCATGCCGCCCCCGGCGGCGCCGCCCTTGATACCGAAACAAGGACCTAAGGAGGGTTCGCGCAGCGCAATCACCGCGTTCTTGCCAAGCTTACAGAGCGCCTGCCCCAGGCCGACACTGACCGTCGTCTTGCCTTCGCCTGCGGGGGTCGGATTAACAGCCGTCACCAGAATCAGCTTCCCGTTTTCTTTGTCCGCGGTGCTCCTGATATATTCGTCTGAAATCTTGGCCTTATATTTGCCGTACAGCTCCAGGTCATCCTCACCGATGCCCATGCGGCCCGCCACTTTGACAATCGGCTCCATCTGAGCCTCCTGTGCGATTTCGATGTCACTTTTCATCTCTCTCCTCCTTTATCCTGTTACTTCCAATAATCATCAGATCTCTTCTAACAGCTGTTCAAACTGCTCCGGACTCATCAGCACCTTGCGGGGCTTGGTGCCCTCCTCCTCGCCGACCACGCCGTAGTCGCAGAGCTGATCCATGATGCGCGCCGCACGGTTGAAGCCGATGCGGAAAGCCCTCTGCAGCATGCCGATGGAAGCTTTGTCCTTCTCTATAATAAATCTGCCCGCATCCGCAAAAAGAGCGTCCTTAGAGTCCGCTGGAGCCTGGCCGCCGCCGGATGAATCCGCCGCCGCGCCGCTGTCCAAATTCTTCATCTTCTCCTCAATATCCGCTGCATAGACATTGCCCAGCTGCTGATTTTTCAAAAAGTCGACAACCTTGCCGATCTCTTCTTCTGTAACGAGAGCGCCCTGGATTCGGACAGGTTTCGCGTATCCCTGCGGATAAAAGAGCATATCGCCCTTTCCTAAAAGCTTCTCTGCCCCGTTCATGTCCAGAATGGTACGGGAATCCACTCCACTGGTGACGGAAAACGCGATTCTGGAAGGCATATTCGCCTTGATCAGGCCGGTAATAACATCCACGCTGGGGCGCTGCGTAGCGATAATCAGATGGATTCCGGCCGCTCTGGCTAACTGCGCCAGCCGGCAGATGCTTTCCTCCACCTCGCCGGGGGAAACCATCATCAGATCCGCCAGTTCGTCCACGATAATCACGATCTGCGGCAGCTTTTTAATGCCCTCCCCTTCTCCTGCGGCGTTCACCGACTCTGCCTTCGCATTATACCCGTTTAAGTCACGCACGCCCAACTGGGCAAATTTCTCGTAACGATCCATCATCTCCGCCACGCCCCAGTGCAAAGCCGCAGCGGCCTTTTTGGGATCGGTCACCACCGGAATCATCAGATGCGGAATACCGTTATAAATATTCAGCTCCACCACCTTGGGATCAATCATGATCATCTGCACATCCTCAGGGGAAGCTTTGTAGATTAAGCTCAGAATAATAGTATTGATGCACACGCTCTTTCCTGAGCCTGTGGCACCGGCAATCAGCACATGGGGCATTTTGGCAATGTCCGTTACAACCACCTTGCCGGAGATATCCTTTCCGACCGCAAAAGCCAGCTTGGACTTTTCGGTTTTAAAATTCTTAAACTCCGGCGACTCCAGCAATTCCCTCAGCATGACCGGGCTGTTCTCCCGGTTAGGAACCTCAATGCCGATGGCAGCCTTGCCGGGAATAGGCGCCTCAATGCGGATATCCGTGGCGGCAAGGTTTAGCTTAATGTCGTCCGAAAGATTCACAATCTTACTTACCTTGACGCCCTGCTCCGGCTGAATCTCATAGCGGGTGACGGCCGGTCCTTTGCTGATATCCGTGATCGTCACCTTGACGCCAAAGGTTTCCAGGCAGCTTTTTAAACGGGCCGCCGTCTCTCTCAGTTCTCTGGTAGAATCACCTGTAACAGCCTTGCCCGGATTCAAAAATGTAAGAGACGGGAACTGATATTTTCTGGGCGGAAGGGCCGCCGCCTGAACAGGTGACGTCTGGGCCGAAGCTTCCAGGCCGGCGGCTTTTGCCGCCGCAGAGCGACCGCTCCCAAAGGCATCTGTGCCTCCACCCATAGTGCCCCTGTCTGCTGATGTCGCCGCAGCTGTCCCACTTTTCGGAAGTGCAGCTCTCGGTCTGTCGGCTTTTTTAAGGCCGGGGGCATCCCTGTCGCTTTCGGTATCCGCCTTAAGCGCCTCTCCATAGAGAATCTCCTTCGGAATCTCGCGCTGGACATATTCTCCGGCCGCGCCAGCTTCATCCGATGGGAAATCAAATTCCCTCGTTGCAAAATCTCCGCCGGATCCCGACGCAGAGGACGAATAAGCCATCGTTTCCGCAATTACTTCCTCCTCAGACAGGACATTCTGCTGTGCGTATGTATGTTTTCTTTTCAGTTCCCGGATCGCATCGGATGAAGAAGGCGCATAAGAAACCTCCTGCAGCTGTACCTGCCGATCCGGCTCTGCCGCCTTCGGCGTGGGCGCCGGCGTCCGTGTACTTTTGCGGAACGGGATCCCGCTGATATCCCTTTTCTGCGTATTCTGCACAGTCTCGTCAAACCCCGGCTGTGCGCTTTCCGCCGCCTGATTTAAGCCGGACGGCTCGTATCCGCCTTCCTCCCACGCATTTTCAGGCATCTTAAGCTCCTCGTCGTACAGGGTTTCCTTCTGCACTTTCGAGGATTTGTCATTCATCATATGCACCATAGGGAAAAAGCCGTTACGCTTTTGGATGAGATTCGAATCTTCCTCCTCATCCTCCTGCTGTGCTCTTTGCTGCCGTCTTTTTTCCCGCTCATCAGCTCTCTGTCCGGCCCTGCGTCTGGCGGAATCCACACCTCTGCTCGCGGTGGAGCCGGCCGCCATTCCCATACTCTCCAAAAGTCCGACAAAGGATTTTTCTGTCAGAAGCACAGTACAGATTATGACAATAGCCAGCAAAATCAGAACCGCACCCGCCACAGAAAGATAATGATACAGTACCCAGGCTAAAGATCCTCCCAGCACACCGCCGCCGTTTGTGTCTGCCGCACTGTTTGTGTACAATGTCACAATACTGTATTCCGTCATGGTGTCAAGACGCTTTGCAAACAACTCACAGAAACCGCCCGCCGCGATAAAAAGAATAAATGCCGGAATTACCTTTCTGCATATACCGCCCTGTCCTCTTCTGGCCCACCAGTAAAAAGCGGCCGCACAGGCCAGCAAAGGAGCCACATAGGCTGTCAGGCCGAAAATGCCGAATAAAACTCCCTTAAAGAAATTGCCGACAGGTCCGGCAATCCCGAAATTACATAAAAAAAGAAAGATCATAAACACGCATACCACAATAAAGCACGCTTCCTGCTTAAGCTCCTGTCTCTTTAAAGCGGCGGACTGCCTTGCATTTTTCGTGCTTCTGCCGGTATTCCTGGTACTGTGCTTTGCCGTCCTCCCGGTGCTTTTTCTAGTACTCGTGCTCCTTCCGGTTGTGCCGCGCCCTGCAGCGCCGGTTGTCTTTCTCGATCCTGAACTCTTCTTTGTCCCTGTACTCATGATATTCCCCTGTAATACACCGTCGTCAGACGCACAGAAGGATGAATGATCCCCCCTCCATGCACACTGACCCGTTTATCATCTTATCATAAAACTTTTCGTTTGTCATCGCTTTTCTCAATCATCTCGTGAAGTTTGCCCATGGCCTGGCTGATGCCTCCCACCTCGTTGATGATGCCCTCGCGGACACAGTCCCCGCCCACCAGGATACTGCCCACATCCTTGGTCAGCATCTCTGTCTCCATCATCAGCTCTACATAGCGCTTCTCGCTGATCCCGCAATGTGACGCCACAAAGCCGGTGATGCGGTCCTGTATCCGACGGAAATAGTCAAAGGTCTGGCGCACGCCGATCACCGTACCGTTCATGCGCACCGGATGAATCACCATCGTCCCCGTTGGCACAATGAAGGAATAATCCGTACTGACCGCAATCGGCACGCCAATCGAATGGGAGCCTCCCAACACCAATGATACCGTAGGCTTACTTAAGCTCGCCAGCATTTCCGCGATGGCAAGCCCCGCCTCCACGTCCCCTCCCATGGTATTGATCAGCACCAGCACACCGTCAATTTCCCTGCTGTCCTCAATGGCCGCCAACTGCGGCAGAATATGCTCGTACTTAGTCGTCTTGGCATTATTCCCCAGCACATCATGCCCTTCCACCTCTCCGATGACAGTCACCAGATAAATCTCATTTTTGCGCGCGTTTTCATCCAGCAGAAGCTGGCCGCTCTCCCGGATGGAGTCCTGCTGATTCTGCTGCTTTGCTTTTTGCTCTTCCAATATGCACCTCCCATAAACAAAAGTGAAAAAAGAGAAAGAAGAAAATCTCTCGATTTTCTTCTTAGTGTGCTCATTGAAAGCCAGAATATGTATTATCTGTCAAACTCTTCGTCGTCCTCGACCTCTAAATCAAAGTTCATTTCCTCCTCGGAAAACTCTCTGTCAAAGTCAATTCTGGCGCGCTTTTTTCTCTTCGGAATCTCCATGGAGGCGGGGATATAAATCTCCGGAGCGCTGTCCGCCGCATCCTGAGCTGCCGCTGGCCCGGTAATTTCACCGGCTGGTGTAATCTCCCCGGAAGTGCCGCTTTCTTTCTCCTCTGCAGTGCTGCTCTCAGCCTTTAATACAGCTGCATTCATCACCGAATTTTCCGTGATTTCCCCATCAGTTTGCGGGGCGTCTGCCACATTCTCCTCAGCTGAAACCTCTTTAACTTCCTTTCCGGCAGCTTCCTCCTCCCCCGGAAAGCTTTCCTCCGACAGGACTTCGAAATCAGGCTTTTTCTCCTCCTGCCCGGCCTTCACCTTCTGCAAAGCAGGCTCTTTTAACAGCAGCCCGTCCAAAGATATTCCCAGAAGAATGCTCATAACAACGCCAAGCGCCGCGTCACAGCCCACGCTGTCCGCAAACCCCAGCATCTGAATTGCGATCAGAACTACTGCCATCAGCATATAAACTGCAGCGGTACGGCGCACCTTTAAAAACAGGAAAATAACCGCGCACAGAATGCCCGGTATAAACGCTGCCTGCCCGCTGACTGCAAGAGCTCTTTCAAAAAACGTCTCTGCCGAAACCAAAACCCAACCGGACCGATCCACGTACACGCAGCCCATGATAAACAGAACCACAACGCAGAAATCCAGAAGCACCGCGCCGCCCCCTTCCAGGCGTTTGTCAAGACACAGATGCAGAATCCATCCCAGAATCACTGTGACGAGAAATAAGAGTATCTCCGGAGAGCAATACATGGATGCCCTGACCATCTGAGGAAGGAGCATAAGGCCGCCCAGACA
>JAJPXG010000122.1 GCA_021205565.1 Lachnospiraceae bacterium
GATTTGGGGGGACTACAGCAATGTAGTGGGGCTGCCGGTGGCGGCTCTTTACGTGAATATGAAGAGGTGCGGCCTGATTGATGCAGGGGATTCTCATCCGGCAGCCTCACTGGGCAGCGGCAGGATCAAAGGTGTGATTTTTGATCTGGACGGAACCCTCGCGGACACGCTGGAATCCATTGCCTACTGCGGCAATTATGCCATGCGTTCCTGTAAGCTTGCGGATATTCCGCTGGAGAAATACCGTTATTTTGTAGGGGAAGGCGCGGACACGTTGATCAGGCGCTGTCTGATTTATTCCGGAGATGAGGATCTGAAATTCTATGAGAAGGCTTACGCGAAATATCAGATCATCTTCAAGGAGGAGTGCCTGTTCAATGTGACGGTATATCCGGGTATGCTGGAGACGCTTCAGGAGCTGAAGGCAAACGGCATTAAACTCGCGGTGCTGTCCAACAAGCCGCATGAGAGAACTCTGGATGTGGTTTACAGTCTGTTTGGCAGGGATTTGTTTGACACGGTGCTTGGACACAGGCAGGGAATTGCCAAAAAGCCGAGTCCCCAGGGAGTGCAGGAAATATTAAACGGCTGGAATATGGATGCGAAGGATATTCTGTTTGTGGGCGATTCGGCAACGGATATGATTACCGGTAACGCGGCAGGAGCGACGACGGTTGGCGTTCTGTGGGGATTCAGAGACCGGGCGGAGTTAGAAAAGCACAGAGCGCAGAAGATCATTGAGAGACCGGAGGAGTTACTGGAGTTATTGTAACGTACAGAGGGGACGGCCGTCCTGTGCCAGATATTATCTTTCTCGCTTAACTGTGCGTCACATTACTTTAAAGTGATTGGTTGGCAGGTCGCACACATGCACTCGAGAAGATAATGTCTGGAACAGAACGGCTTGCCTGATGCAGTTTGATGGAGCAAAATGGGAGAAAAAACATGACGGAGCAGTTTGATGATGCTGTATTGCAGTGTTTCCTGGACAAGCAGGAGCAATTGCTGTATAAGAAGGTGTTTTCCACGAAGGAGGAAGTAAGGGAGTTCCTGGAGGAGGGCATGGCAGTGGTGGTCGATTCCGTGAAGGAGGTCTGGGCGTTCTTTGAGGAGGAGGGGCTGGATACGTATGGCCTCAAGGGGAAGAAGATCCTGGAGGCCAGCGAGGTGTTCACGGTCGGAGACGGAAGGTATCTGATTGTGGAGGCGTGATTTTCACAGATTCAGTGTCGGGTTGGCAGCCGGTATGGATCGTGCAGAATTAACGATGCAGTTTCAGAATATCAAGAACTTCTTCCGGTACAAATAATTTCCCGAATCCGGTGCCAAGTGAAATGGCAGGCTTGGCGGCGCCATGGTAGTCGCTGCCGCCGGATAGCAGCAGCTCATACTGTGCGGCGAGTCTGCGCACATAGCGTTCCTGTTCAGGTGTGTAGGTGGAGTAGATGGCTTCGATGCCCACTAAACCGGCAGATTTCATCTCACAGACCAAAGCCTCCAGCTGCGCTTCTGTCAGGTCATAGAGCATGGGGTGAGCCAGGATGGGAATGCCGCCCGCATTTAAAATCAAATGAACCGCGTCGACGGGAGTGATTTTATCCCGCGGCACGAAATAGGGAGTGTCTTCGCCAAGGTATCTGGCGAAGGCCTCTTTTGTATTCTGGACATAGCCCTTCTGAATCAGATAGGTAGCGTAGTGCGCTCTGGTCAGAACTGCGCCCGGATAGGCGGCGGTCAGCTTTTCATAGGAGATATCAAAGCCGGCAAGCTCACGCAGCCTGTCGCACATTTTGGCATTTCTCTTTTCACGTTTGACGACAAAATCATCCAGTGCCTTTTTCAGGGCGGCATTGTGAATGTCGATATATAAGCCGACCACATGGATGTCCTCGCCCCATTTGTCGGTGGAAAGCTCCACGCCGGGGATGATCTCCGGAACATTTGAGACGCCGGCTGCGCGAAGGGCTTGAGCGTGTGTCACTGCCTCCTCCACACCGTCGACGGTATCGTGGTCGGTTAGTGCCATGGCGGCTAAACCAATATCAGTAGCCATATCCACCAGCTCGGAGGGGGATTTGCTGCCGTCGGATTTATAAGAATGGGTGTGAAGGTCAACTGCTCTCATATGAATCTCCATTCCGCCGCCTTATGGTTGGCGGCAAAAAAGTGCTGAAAGATTGCATTCTTTCACACTATGCTTCTTCTGTATCGGTATCTGCAGCGGTGTAGACGGTGCGTTTGCGGGCCATTTCATCGCTTGCCAGGTATTCATCGTAGGTGGTCATCTTGTCAATCAGAGTTCCGTTTGGCAGGATTTCCATAATACGGTTGGCTGTGGTCTGCACCAGCTGGTGGTCGCGGCAGGAGAAAAGCTCCACGCCCGGGAATTTGATCATGCCGTTATTGAGGGCGGTGATGGATTCCATGTCCAGGTGGTTGGTCGGCTCGTCGAAGATCAGGACATTCGCGCCGCTGATCATCATTTTGGAGAGGAGGCAGCGAACCTTTTCTCCGCCGGAGAGAACCCTGACCTTTTTGATGCCGTCCTCGCCCGCGAAGAGCATCCGGCCTAAGAAGCCGCGCACATAGGTGATATCGTCCACCGGGGAGTAACCCATCAGCCAGTCCGCTATGGTGTAGTCATTGTCAAACTCCGCGGTGTAATCCATCGGGAAATAAGCACGGGAGGTGGTGACACCCCATTTATAGCTGCCCTCGTCCGGTTCCAGCTCGCCCATCAGAATGCGGAATAAAGTGGTCTTCGCGTGCTCATTGCCGCCGACGAAAGCAATCTTGTCATCATGGTTCATGATGAAGGAGATATTGTCAAGTACTTTGACGCCGTCGATGGTCTTGGAGAGGTTTTTCACCTCCAGGACCTCGTTGCCGATCTCACGGTCCGGGCGGAAATCAATATAGGGATATTTGCGGCTGGAGGGTTTGATCTCGTCCAGCTCGATTTTTTCCAGCGCCCGCTTGCGGCTGGTGGCCTGCTTGGATTTGGAGGCGTTGGCGGAGAAACGGGAGATAAACTCCTGCAGCTCCTTGATTTTTTCTTCCTTCTTTTTGTTGGCTTCCTTCATCTGACGGATCAGCAGCTGGCTGGATTCATACCAGAAGTCATAGTTGCCGGCGTAGAGCTGAATCTTGCCGTAGTCGATGTCCGCGATGTGTGTGCAGACTTTATTTAAGAAATAACGGTCGTGGCTGACCACGATGACGGTATTTTCAAAGTTAATCAGAAATTCCTCCAGCCAGTCGATGGCGTCTAAGTCCAGGTGGTTGGTCGGCTCGTCGAGCAGCAGAATGTCGGGGCTTCCGAAAAGCGCCCGCGCCAGCAGCACCTTCACCTTCTCATTACCGTTTAAGGTGCTCATGAGAGAGTAGTGGAGATCTTCGCTGATTCCCAGGCCGTTTAAGAGAGTGGCGGCATTTGACTCTGCCTCCCAGCCATCCATCTCGGCAAACTCGCCCTCCAGCTCGCTCGCCTTGATACCGTCCGCGTCTGTAAAATCCTCCTTGGCGTAAAGAGCGTCCTTCTCCTTCATAATCTCATAGAGGCGCTGGTTCCCCATGATGACCACGTCCATGACGGGATATTCTTCATATTTGAAATGATCCTGCTCCAGCACGCTCATGCGCTGTCCTGGCGTCATGGCTATGTCGCCGCTCGTGGTCTCCAACTCGTTGGAGAGAATTTTTAAAAAGGTGGACTTGCCGGCGCCGTTCGCCCCGATGATGCCGTAGCAGTTGCCCTCGGTGAACTTGATGCTCACATCCTCGAAGAGGGCTTTTTTCCCCACACGGTAGGTTACATTGTTGGCTGATATCATAAAAACTCCTTTGCCCTTCGTTTATCTGTATTTTGCGGTGTCCGGATACGGAATCCGCAATGAATCATGAGTCAGCTGCGATTATGGTGCGCCTTTGCACACAGCTTTTATTTTGGCAGATAATCAGGGATATTGCAAGAGGAAATAAATATTTTTTCAGATTGAAGTTATATCTTTTTTATGTTACGATAACCTTCAGCAGATGTACTGCCGGGACTCTGCTGTTTTTTATCAGGAAAAGAAAGGCAACATACATGAGCAGAAAAGTGTTAAGCGTGGCGGTTCCGTCCTACAATTCCGCGGCTTATATGGAGCACTGTATCAGGACGCTTCTTACCGCGGGAGAACGGATTGAGATTCTGATTGTGGACGATGGATCAAAGGATGAGACGGGAGCTATCGCCGACAGATATGAGAAGGAATATCTCTCCATCGTGAAAGCCATCCATCAGGAGAACGGCGGTCATGGGGAGGGCGTCAATACAGGGATAAAGAATGCGACAGGTTTATTTTATAAGGTCGTGGACAGCGACGACTGGGTGGATGAGCAGGTTCTGGCAGAGGTGATGGATCGACTTGAGGAGCTTGGGGACAGCGTGGATATGTTTGTCACCAACTTCCTCTATGACAAGGTGGGCGTCACGCACAAAAAGACCATGGAATACAGCAAATACATGCCCACAGGAAAGGTCTTTACCTGGGAGGAGATGAAGCCTTTCCCGGTTGGCAAATACCTGCTGATGCACGCGGTTATTTACCGCACTGAGGTGCTGCGTCAAAGCGGCATGGTGCTGCCGAAGCATACCTTTTATGTGGATAATATATTTGTTTTTGATCCCTTCCCGTATGTGAAGAATATTTATTATCTGGATAAGGTTTTATATCATTACTACATAGGCAGGGAGGATCAGTCGGTCAACGAGAAGGTGATGATCGGCCGCCTCGATCAGCAGATGCGGGTTAACCGCCTGATGGCGCAGTCTTACCTGAAATCCGCGCCGGCAGACGGGCCGTTACAGAAATATATGTTTAATTATCTCTCCATCATCACCACCATTTCCTCTGTTCTGGCGATCAAGAGCGGTACAGAGGAGAATCTGAAAAAGAAAGCTGAACTCTGGGAAGACATCCGGCAGATGGATGAAGGTCTATATTTAAAACTCAGGCATACAATACTTGGTGTGGGCATGAATCTGCCGGGCAAGGCCGGCAGGAAGATTGCGGTTTGGGGATATAAGATATCCCAGAAGATTTACGGGTTTAATTAAAACGGTTCGGGTAATGTAAAAACAGGGGTTTTGGAAAGCGATTTCAGGGAGAAGGAGAAAGGGGTGAAAATCTATGAATTTAAAAGAAAAATATGACTATCTGATCGTCGGCACCGGCCTGTTCGGGGCAGTCTGCGCCGAAGCACTGACCAGAAAGGGAAAGAGTTGCCTTGCGATTGATGTGCGCGGCCATATCGGCGGCAATATTTATACACAGGAAGTGGAGGGGATCCGGGTTCACAAATACGGCGCCCATATTTTCCATACCAGCAACAAAAAGGTCTGGGAATACATCAACAGCTTTGCGGAGTTTAATCATTACATCAATTCTCCGGTGGCGCGCTACCGCAGCGAACTGTACAATCTGCCGTTTAATATGAATACCTTTCATGCTCTCTGGGGCGTGATTACACCCGCTCAGGCGAAGGAGAAAATTGCGAAGCAGATTGAAGAGTTAAAGATCGGGGAGCCGAAGAATCTGGAAGAACAGGCGCTTTCCTTAGTGGGACCGGATGTCTATGAGAAGCTGGTGAAGGGCTACACGGAAAAGCAGTGGGGCAGGGACTGCCGGGATCTGCCGGCCTTTATCATCAAGAGGCTGCCCCTGCGCTTTACCTATGACAATAATTATTTCAACGACCGTTATCAGGGCATTCCCATCGGCGGCTACACGCAGATCGCGGAAAAAATGTTCGAGGGCTCGGATGTTTTGCTGAACACGGATTACAAGACGTTTATTCAGGAAAATCCGGACATTGCGGACCGCACCATCTATACGGGCATGATCGACGCCTACTATGATTTCTGCTATGGGCCGCTCGAGTACCGCACGGTCTCCTTTGTGAATGAGGTCTTAGACTGTGAGAATTACCAGGGCAACGCCGTTGTCAATTACACGGAGCGGGAGGTGCCCTATACCCGTATCATCGAGCACAAGCATTTTGAGTTCGGCACGCAGCCAAAGACCGTGATCAGCAGAGAGTATCCGACGGAGTGGGCGCCCGACATGGAGCCTTATTATCCGATCAATGATGATACCAACACGGCGCTGTACTTACAGTACAAAGCTCTGGCGGACAAGGAGGAAAAGGTCTGGTTCGGCGGCAGACTCGGCTCTTATAAATATTTTGATATGGATAAGACGATAGAGGCGGCCTGGGCGCTTCTGGAGCGGTTATCATGAGTATTTTTCCACCGCAGGGAAAGCTGATTGCCTATGTGGACGGCAGCTACAATGAGGCATTGTTGAAATACGCGTTCGGCTGCGTGCTGTTAACGCCTGAAGAAACGATCATTGAGAGAAGCGGCAGCGGTTCCAGTGCGGATTCCCTGGCCATCCGCAACGTGGCGGGGGAGATGCTGGGCGCTATGTACGCCGCTCGCTACGCCTGCGTCAAAGGATACCGCGAGCTGGAAATCCGCTATGATTACGAGGGAATTGAAAAGTGGGTTACGGGCGCCTGGAAGGCGAAAAAGGAGCTGACGCAGAAATACGCCGCCTATATGCGTTCCCGGCAGCAGTATATTTCCATCACATTTACGAAAGTAAAGGCGCACTCAGGGGACACTTATAATGACCGGGCGGATGAGCTGGCGAAGGAGGCACTGACAAAGCCGGACGGGATACCGGAGATTTAGGGCTGCCTCTGACCTTTTATCCCTTGTATCACAAAAAATGCTTTCTTTATACCGGAAAATATGCTACACTGATTAAGAAAAGTTTTCAGCAAAAAACATAAATTTTGGGAGGTAACATAATGCGTTATTACTTTGACTGTAAGATCGAGGCCAAGGAGAATGGAGGCTTCGTGCAGATTCCGTTCAATATCTGGGAGGTCTGTAAACAGCGTGAGGTGATCCAGGCCGACGTAGTGCTGGACAACCGCATCATCGCCTGCGAGCTTCTGCCGGTGGAAAAGGGCAACTACATGATCCATTTAAAGAACGAGGATCTGGAAGGTGTTGATCTGAGCGCGCCGCACAAGCTTTTACTCCATGTATCCGGTTCCCTGATCCGTATGGATCAGCACAGCCCCTATTCGTTTGAGAATCCGATCCGCGAGATTGACGGCATCGATATTATTCTCCAGCCCTCTGACGGCCTTTGCGGCCAGACCTGCGTAGCCATGCTGGCGGGCGTGACCATCGCCGAGGTGATCAATGTGATGGACTGCAGAGAGTGGCAGGCGACCATGGGCCGCATGATTTCCGCGCTGAATTATTTCGGCATCGATCACACGGATATCATCAATTATACGCAGGGCGATCCGAATGTGGTGCTGCCCAAGTGCTGCATCATGATGGAGAAGCTGGGACGGTTCAGCCACTATCTGCTGCACTATGACGGCAAATATTACGATCCGAACCTGGGCGTGATGGATGAGTACGATTTCACACAGCTGCGCGGCTATCTGGAGATCAAGTGTGTGTAAGAACTGCCTTAGGAGCGGATACCAAAGAGTACATACGATCATGATTTACAAAGGAAGAGACTGAAAGGTTTCTTCCTTTTTGTATCAATTTCATAAATTTCATAAAAAAAAGGTAAAATTCAAAATAGGGCTTGCAATTTCCAAAAAAAGGATTATTATATGTTTTAGCACTCGAGAGAAATGAGTGCTAATAAAATGAGAATGATTACTATTGTATAAAAGGAGGTTCATCAAAATGAAATTAGTTCCATTGGGCGACAGAGTTGTATTGAAGCAGCTGGAAGCTGAGGAAACCACCAAATCCGGCATCGTGCTTCCGGGACAGAATAAAGAGAAGCCGCAGCAGGCAGAGGTCATCGCGGTTGGCCCCGGCACCGAGGAGGTGAAGATGGAGGTCAGCGTTGGGGACAACGTCATTTTCTCCAAATATGCAGGAACCGAAGTCAAGGTAGAGGATACCGAATACATCATCGTAAAACAGGGCGATATCCTGGCAGTACTGAAATAAACGGGAGGTAAGAAGAAATGGCAAAGGAAATCAAATATGGCGCAGAAGCGAGAGCGTCTTTAGAGCAGGGTGTGAATAAGCTTGCGGATACCGTAAGAGTAACGCTTGGACCGAAGGGCAGAAACGTGGCGCTGGGCAAGTCCTACGGCGCACCGCTCATCACCAACGATGGCGTGACCATCGCAAAAGAGATCGAGTTGGATGATAATTTTGAAAACATGGGCGCGCAGCTGGTAAAAGAGGTTGCCAACAAGACCAACGATGTGGCCGGCGACGGCACCACCACCGCGACCGTTCTGGCACAGGCCATGATCAACGCCGGTATGAGAAACCTGGCGGCCGGCGCAAACCCGATCATTTTAAGAAAAGGTATGAAGAAGGCTTCTGATGAAGCGGTTGCGGCCATTAAGGAGATGAGCTCCCCGGTCAACGGCAGAGATCAGATCGCCAGAGTCGCTGCGATTTCCGCGGGCGATGAGAAGGTCGGCGAGCTGGTAGCAGACGCAATGGAGAAGGTTTCCGGCGACGGCGTCATCACCATCGAGGAGTCCAAGACCATGCAGACCGAGCTGGATCTGGTCAGAGGCATGCAGTTCGACAGAGGTTATGTTTCCTCCTATATGTGCACCGATATGGATAAGATGGAAGCGGTTTTAGACGATCCGTACATCCTGATCACAGACAAAAAGATTTCCAACATTCAGGAGATCCTGCCGCTGTTAGAACAGGTCGTTCAGTCCGGCGCACGTCTGCTGATCATCGCGGAGGACGTTGAGGGCGAGGCGCTCACCACTCTGATTGTTAATAAGCTGCGCGGCACATTCAATGTTGTCGCTGTCAAGGCTCCCGGCTACGGCGACCGCAGAAAGGACCAGCTGCAGGATATCGCCATTCTGACCGGCGGCAAGGTCATCAGCGAAGAGCTGGGCTATGAGCTGAAGGATACCACCATGGATATGCTGGGCCGCGCCAAGAGCGTCAAGGTGCAGAAAGAGAACACTGTGATCGTGGACGGCGAGGGTGACAAGGCCGAAATCGCTGCCAGAATTTCCCAGATCAGAAAGCAGATCGAGGAGACCACTTCTGATTTCGATAAGGAAAAGCTTCAGGAGCGTCTGGCGAAGCTGGCCGGCGGCGTAGCTGTTATCCGTGTCGGCGCTGCGACCGAGCCTGAATTAAAGGAAATGAAGCTGCGCATGGAGGATGCTCTGGCTGCTACGAGAGCGGCTGTGGAAGAGGGTATCGTTCCTGGCGGCGGATCCACCTATATTCACGCTTCCAAGAAGGTAGCTGCTCTGGCTGATACGCTGGAAGGCGATGAGAAGACCGGCGCGCAGATCGTTCTGAAAGCTCTGGAAGCGCCCCTGTATCACATCGCGGCCAACGCTGGCCTGGAGGGCAGCGTGATCATTAATAAGGTATCTGAGGCAGAGCCCGGTATTGGCTTTGATGTGCTGACCGAGCAGTATGTGGATATGGTGACCGCAGGCATTCTGGATCCGGCGAAGGTGACCAGAAGCGCACTGCAGAACGCGACCAGCGTTGCCAGCAGCCTGCTGACGACCGAGAGCGTTGTGGCGGACATCAAGGAGCCTGCGGCTCCGGCAGCCATGCCCCAGCAGGATATGATGTAATTTGATGTAACAGTCCGGTCATAAAATGAAAGACGTGGAGAAGACGCATGCAGTTTATGCGGCTTCTCCACGTCTTTTGTTATCAGTATGCGGGCGCCTCTTTCATTTCCCACTTGCTTCAATTCGGTTAAACAGTTATAGTATTCTTTTGTTCCGGCAGGAGGTGGAAAAGCATATATTTTCATCAGGTGCTAAAATCCTGATCAGGGAGATTTCATATAATACATTTGGAATTTATGTCATGCATCCGGCAGTCCTGGAGTATCTTCAGATCAGAGGGATCAACAGTACGTCTGTGAACAATATAATCGGGATACCGCTCCTGGCATTGAGCTGTTTTGTGATTTGCAATATTGCTGCGGCACTGCTTCGCAGAATTCCGGTGGTGGGACGTTATCTTTGCTGATTTCAACTGATTTTGTGCCATTATTTTCAAAAACCGCTTGCATTTGCTCAAAAAGAGTGCTAGTATATTTAAGGTTAATTAAATACTCAATGATGATGAGAGTTTGCCCCGGCAAGCTCTTTTTCAGTATCAGGTGAAAGGGGTTTTGAATATGGCAAAGCAGGAGTCCTGCGCGGATAAAACCGAGGCCCTTCTGATTCCCATCGCAGAGAAATATCAGGTCGACATTTACGATGTGGAATATGTGAAGGAGGGCGGTGACTGGTATCTGCGCGCGTACATTGATAAGCCGCAGGGGGTTACGATCGACGATTGTGAGAACGTCAGCCGGGCGCTTTCCGACAGGCTGGACGAGGAAGATTTTATTGAGGATGCTTATATTTTAGAGGTGTCAAGTCCGGGCCTTGGCAGAGTGCTGAAAAAGGACCGCCATTTAAAGAGCGCCATAGGACAGGAGATTGAGTGTAAGACTTATCGGCCGGTGGACGGGCAAAAGGAGTTTTCCGGGATTCTGAAATCGTTTGACGATGAGAGCCTCACAATCGAGTGTGAGGAGGAAGAAATGAAATTTTTACGTAAGGACCTGGCGGTGATTCGCCTGGCACTGGATTTTTAGATATTTTTCAGAAGGAGAAGGAAGCAATGAATAAAGAACTGTTGGAGGCGCTGGATCTATTGGAGAAGGAAAAGCAGATCAGCAAGGAGGTCATGTTTGAGACGATCGAGACCTCTCTGATTGCCGCCTGCAAAAATCATTTCGGCAAAGCCGACGCCGCGAACATGAAGGCTGTCGTTGACAGAGAGACCGGTGATTTTATGTGTTTTGCTGTGCGTCAGGTGGTTGCTACAGAGGAAGAGGTAGAGGATTCCACCGCTCAGATTTCTCTGGAGGAAGCAAGCAAATATAATCCTGATGTCCAGGTGGACGAGACTGTCAATGTGGAGATCAAGTCCAAGGATTTTGGCCGCATTGCCACTCAGCACGCCAAAAACGTGATTTTGCAGAAAATCCGCGAGGAAGAGCGCAGCGTGGTCTACAACCAGTACGCCGGCCTGGAGAAGGAAGTGGTAACCGGTATCGTGCAGCGCGTGGTGGACAGAGGCGTCAGTATCAACCTGGGCAAGGCGGATGCTCTGCTGTTAGAGAGTGAGATGATTAAAGGGGAGGTCTTAAAGCCCACCCAGCGAGTGAAGGTGTTTATTGTGGAGGTTTCCAACCGCAAGGGCCTGCGGATTACTGTCAGTAGAACGCATCCGGATCTGGTGAAGCGCCTGTTTGAGGCGGAGGTTACCGAGATCAGCGATGGCACTGTGGAGATTATGAGCATCGCGCGAGAGGCCGGCAGCCGTACCAAGATGGCTGTCAGAAGCCATGACGAAAACGTAGATGCTGTGGGAGCCTGCGTTGGTATGAATGGTTCCCGTGTCAACGCCATCGTCGATGAATTAAACGGAGAGAAAATCGATATCGTTCCCTGGGATGAGAACCCCGGTAAATTTATTAAGAATGCTCTCGCGCCCTCTTAGGTGGTGGCAGTGTTCGCGGACCCGGATGAAAAGACTGCCAAGGTAGTGGTGCCGGATTACCAGCTGTCCCTGGCCATCGGTAAGGAAGGCCAGAATGCGCGCCTGGCGGCCAGACTGACCGGATATAAGATTGATATCAAGAGCGAGACGCAGGCCAAGGATGCTTACGGCTTCCGCTATGAAGACTATCTGGACGATGACAGCGAATATGAGGAGTATGACGAATACGACGAAGAGTACGACGATGAGGAGTACGAAGGCGAGTATACGGAAGAAGAGTCATACGAAGACGAATATGCTGACGAGGCGGAGGAAGACGAAGAGTCATCCGAATATGAAGAGGATTATGATGATGAGGACAGCGCAGATTCAGAATGAGGCGTCCGGTCTTTGAAACAGTGGATGAGGAAGCATAGATGAGTAAAAAAATTCCCATGAGAATGTGTGTCGGCTGCGGTGAGATGAAGCCCAAAAAGGAAATGATGCGGGTGGTCAGGACACCGGAGGATACGTTTATACTGGACGTGACAGGCAAAAAAAACGGAAGGGGCGCATATCTTTGTAAGAACGTGAACTGCCTTGAAAAAGCAGTCAGGAACAAAGGGCTGGAGCGGTCCTTTCAGATGCGCATCCCGGAGGAAATCATGGAAAGCCTGACAAAGGAGTTTAACCATATTGAGACTGAGTAAAGTGGAATCAATGCTTGGACTGGCGATGAAGTCCGGAAATGTAGTCGGAGGAGGAGACGCCGTGGAGGAGGCCATTAAAAGCGGAAAGGCTTTGCTGGTGGTAATCGCGTCGGATTCCTCGGCCGGGACCAAAAAACATCTGAAAGATAAGTGCAGCTTTTATCAGGTTCCGTTTGTGGAGTATGGTACCCGGGAGAGCCTGGGCTGCGCAAC
>JAJPXG010000103.1 GCA_021205565.1 Lachnospiraceae bacterium
GCGAAAGCAGAAAATTCCTCGGGCGGCGTAATCCCCTTGCTGTCAAAAAAGGCGTCCAGTATCCCCACGGTGGCGGTGCACTGGCCGGGGTAGTCGGTCAGAGAAAGCAGTTCAAAGCCGCCGAAGCCTTCCGTGCGCATGGCAGCCTCGATTTCTTCCTTATAAAATTTCAGCGCCAGATCGCCGGAGGCGCGGATATATTCCGGCAGCAGGCGGCAGACGTTTTTCTGCTTCATATACCGGCGGATCACGGCAAAGTTGACCGGAAGCATTTTGCCGGTGAATTTTTCGGAGCAATCCACATCCGGGTAGACGCAATATTGGCCAACCTCAAAGGAAATAATGGGAACGGGCGTGTCTGCGACGGCTTTCGCATAGTCCGTGCAGGTGGATTCGGCGGTGGCCTGAAAGAGGCGCTTATCGTGCAGCCGCACCCGGTTCCCGTAAGCGGAAAACGCGCTAAGATAGTCCTCGCAGAGAGTGGCCGGATGATCGAAGTTGGAGGTCAGGGTGTACAGGCGGCGGGGGTCCAGGGCCTTCACCTGCACAGTAATTTCTTCCAGAAGCGTAAAATCCCCCAGAATCTCATTTCCATTGGAAAAGAAAAGGAAGGAAGGGTGGTTGCCGTAGGTTTGCGAAATAGTCATCGCCTCCTGCATAAAATAAGCGCGGTGAGCCATATCGTCTCCAAACTCCAGGGCGCAGACGTCTTTATTTAACCACAGGGGCATCTCCACGGACAGATACAGGTCCAGCTCATCGGCAGCGGCAAAGGCGGCCTCGGGCGGGCACCAGGCGTGGAAACGCACGTGGTTTAAGCCGTAGGACTTAATGACGGAAAGCTTGTGCAGCCAGGCGGCTTTGTCCATGGCGGGGTAACCGGTCAGCATGTCCTGGGCGCAGTCGACGGTGCCGCGCAGGGAAATGGGGCGGCTGTTTAAGTGAAACTGTTTGTTTTGGACGGAGATGAAGCGCATGCCGAAGGGGACGGATTTTTCGTCTGCTAATGTTCCGGTAAAACAGCGAGATGACTGCTGCTTCGCGGCAGGATTTGTGTTATTCGCATGATTTTCCGCAGGCTCCGCTGAACAGATCGCCATATTAGCGGAAATATCCCCCTGGTACAGTTTCATATTCAATGTATAAAGCGCAGGCTGAAACTCATTCCACCACCTGATATCCTTCATTTCATAGAAAAACCGCACAGGCTGGCGGGAGGTAAAAAGCCGTACCGCCTCTGTTTTGACCGGCTGCACAGTTCCGTCCGGATCCGTCACAGAAAGCATAACCGTGACAAAGCCGGATTTTCTGCTCTCATCGACGGAAACCTTTGCGTCAGAGTGGTTTGCAATCGTGCATTTCACTTCGATGCCGGTTTCCCGTGGGTAGACCTGGATATTCTCGAAGTGGGTGGGATTTTCCCGCTTAAGCTCAATCCTGCCGATGATGCCGCACCAGATGCCCTGGGTGTCGATGCTGTAGCCGCTGGCCATGCCGTCAAGGCCGATCAGGTCGCGGTTGTCGATGCGGAGAGCGAGGGTATGCCTGCCGGGCGCGATGAGGGGGATACCGGGGTGGGACTTCATGACAGAAGCTGCAGTGTCATGCAGAGAGGAGGTTCCCGATGTCGCACTCCCGGAATCATGCGTGGCGGGTGTGTCTGAGTCTGCGCTCTCCTGCGCACAAACCCGCATCTTATAGATATGCGGCGCACTCAGTTCAATCATCTGCCGTCCAATCTGTCTGCCATCAATGAAAAGCTCGGACGCGATATTGACCCGCTCCAGAAAAAGAGTCAAATCATCGCCCGCCCACGAATCGGGAATTTCAATCTCCCGCTCTAAAAGGAGCTGGCCGATATATTCATACCTTTCCCGCGGCGCGCGGACTGTGCGTTCATTTAATTCCGTGTAATATTCCTGCCTGCGGCCAATTCGATTGTCACATGTGGAGCCGGGCAGCGTGAAAAGGCCCTTTTCGCCTGTTTCGGTGGTGTAGTTCCAGGTTCCTGCGAGATTTAAGACTTCCATGGATGCTCCTTTTAGGTTAAGGGACGGTTTATCTGATTATGGCTCAGAGTCGTCGGTCTTATAATTTTACTCGTTGTATGATAACTTGATCTGAAAGATATTGCGCCCGGAGGATCTTTCTGATATTTTTGTTTTATCAGAAGAAAATAATACTTGTCAATACATGGGCGGGATATTACAGTAAAGACAGCAAATGTTTTTTATTGTAATAAAGAGGCTGCAGCGGCGAACTGTAAAATTGTCTGTCAGAGAATCACAAAAGTATCTGCCGGACGCCTGTAAATTTCCGGCGAAAGCGGTTAAATCAATATGGAAATAAATTCAGGGAGGAACAAAATGGAACGGGTGAAGGTCTGGTCAAAAGAGGTGACAATTCCTACATATGAGATCGGGGAATATTCGAAGCTCCCCATGTTTCTGGAGAAGCGGGTTTATCAGGGCAGCTCAGGTCGGGTGTACCCGCATCCGGTCTGCGAGAGCATTTCCGATGAAAAGACGGACAAGGCCTATCGGGCCGTATTTCTGGAAAATGAATACCTGCTGGTGATGGTCCTGCCCGAAATCGGCGGGCGGATTCAGCGCATTCTGGACAAGACCAACCAGTATGACGCGGTTTATTATAATGAGGTGATCAAGCCGGCGTTAGTGGGGCTGGCGGGGCCGTGGATTTCGGGTGGCATTGAGTTCAACTGGCCGCAGCACCACCGGCCGTCCACCTTTGACCCGGTGGATTATTCCTTTCAGGAAAATGAGGACGGCTCCGCGACAATCCTGGTCGGTGAGACGGAGAAAATGTACCGCACGAAGGGGATGGCGGCTTACACGCTGTATCCGGGGAAGGCGTATCTGGAGATCAAAGGGCAGCTTTACAACGGGACGGACCGGTCGCAGACGTTTTTATGGTGGGCCAATCCGGCGGTGGCGGTCAACGACGATACGCAGTCTGTCTTCCCGCCGGATGTGCACGCGGTGATGGATCACGGCAAGCGGGACGTGACCGGTTTCCCTATCTCCACTGGCACCTATTATAAGGTGGATTACAGCGCGGGCGTGGATATTTCCCGCTACAAAAATATTCCCGTGCCTACCTCCTACATGGCGTATCATTCGGATTATGATTTTGTGGGAAATTATGATCACGGCAAGAGGGCCGGCCTGCTTCATGTGGCGGACCACCATATTTCACCCGGCAAAAAGCAGTGGACCTGGGGAAACGGGGACTTCGGCAGGGCCTGGGACCGGAACCTCACGGATGAAAATGGGCCTTATATTGAGCTGATGACGGGTGTATTCACGGACAATCAGCCGGATTTCACCTTTATCGCGCCGTATGAGGAGAAGACCTTCACGCAGTATTTCATGCCGTATAAGGAAGTGGGCGCGGTGAAGTGCGCGAGCCGGGATGTGATGGTGAATCTGGAGGCGGAGAGCGGAGTGACCCGGAAAGCCGCGTCGGAAAACACTGCTGCGTGGAATGACGCGGCAGGGGATGATAAGGGAAAGGACGGCGCGTCAGGGGAAGGCAAGGCAAAGGTCGGCGTTTATACCACCGCTGCGGGACGATATATCATAAGACTGGCAGATAGGACGGGAAGGATTCTGTGGGAGACGGAGGCGGAAATTTCGCCAAAGAAGCCTTATGTGGCGGATGATATATCAATTGAAACAGAAGAGGGTGGGATGACACTTTCCGTCTATGACTGTGATGGCCGTATCCTGCTCTCCTACACAAAACCGGGAGAAGCGGAGGCGAAAGAGCCGCTTCCCGACCCCGCCCTGCCCTGCGAAAAGCCCAAAGACATTGAAACCATGGAGGAGCGCTATCTGACCGGCCTGCACCTGGAGCAGTACCGTCACGCGACCTATCGACCGGAGGATTATTACCGGGAGGGGCTTAAGAGGGATCCGACCGATATCCGGATCAACAACGCTTACGGGCGGCTTCTGTATAACCGGGGCAAATTCCGGAAGGCGGAGAAGCATTTTCAGGCCGCGATCGCGAAAGCAACCTGGAAAAATCCCAACCCCTATGACTGCGAGCCCTACTATAACCTGGGTCTGGCATTAAAAAAACAGGGGAAATACGAGGCTGCCTACGATGCGTTTTATAAAGCAATCTGGGACGGCAGCATGCAGGACAAGGGTTTCTATCAGCTGGCGGCGCTTGCCGCGGGAAAAGAGGACTGGGCAGCGGCCCGGGAATTTGTGGAGACCTCGCTGCTGCGCGGCACGCACAACATCAAGGCCAGGAATTTAAAAACCGTGATTTTACGCCTGACGGGAAAGGCTGATGAGGCGAGGGCGCTGGCGGCGGAGACGCAGGCAATTGATCCACTGGATCATGGGAGCCTTTATGAGCTGCTGCGGCTGGCTGAGGACGTGCATTTGGAGCAAGGGGCGGACATGCAGGAAGCCACGCCGGGAGTGAAGGGGCTATTCGGAGTTCTGAAAAAGGACATAGCGGTGAACGGGCCGGAAAGCGCAGCACAGGAAGATGTGCTGCAGGCCAGCGAAACCCAGGAATGGCAAAGCCTGGCGGCACAGTTTCAAACCCTGCTGCGGGATGATGTGGACAGTTATCTGGAGCTCGCCATCGATTACGGCGAGTGGGGGCTGTATGAGGAGGCGGTCCGGGTGCTTCAGCTTTATATGGAGAGCGCCGGAGCTGCCTGTAAAGCCCGGACGGCGGACAGCCCGATGGTACATTATTATCTGGCTTATTATCTGCATGAGTCTGGACGTTCTGTAAATGAGAGGATGAAAAAGAGCGCAACCGCCGCTGAGAACGTGATTGCAGAACCTGAAGCTATCGTAGAAGATGTGAAATCAGAACTCGCTGCCGCCGCGCACTGCGCCTGCGATTACTGCTTCCCCGTCCGTCTGCATGATATCCTTGCACTTTCCTTTGCGATAGAGCAGAATCCCGCGGACGCCAGTGCCCACTATCTTCTGGGAAATCTGTACTACGACAAGGGTAGGTGGAAAAAGGCGCTGGCTCTGTGGCAGGAGGCGGAGGCGCTGGATTCAGAAAACGCGATTGTCCACAGAAACCTTGCACTGCTTTATTTCAATAAAAAGAAGGATCCAAAGCTGGCGCAGGGACAGATGCAAAAAGCCCTTGCGGCCGCACCGGACGACGCCCGGATTTTCTTCGAGGCGGATCAGCTGGACCGGCAGATGAACAGGCCGTTTTTGGAGCGCCTGAAAAATATGGAAAAGCACCGGGCGCTGCTGATAAGCAGGGACGATCTGTACACGGAATACATCACGCTGCTCAACTGTGCGGGAGAGTATGAAAAAGCGCTGGACGCCATGCTGACACACAGATTTCACCCCTGGGAGGGCGGCGAGGGCAAAATCCCGGCGCAGTATAAAGCCGCACGTATCGGCCTGGCGCAGCAGAAAATGGCGGCCAACGATTATGAAGGTGCGATTGATTGCCTGAACAGGGCTCTCACCTATCCGGAAAACTTCGGCGAGGGAAAGCTTGCGGGCACTATGGATAATGATGTGTATTATTTTCTGGGGAAGGCATACGAGCCTACAGAACCGGTGCAGGCAAAGGAAATGTACCGGCTGGCGCTGCGCGGCGGGGACGATTTGTCCTCTGCCCAGTATTATAACGACCAGCCGCCGGAAATGTTTTATTACCGGGCGCTGGCGACGGCGGCCTTAGGAGAGGAAAAGGCGGCGCTGCGAATGCTTGACAATCTGTTCGCCTACGGCGTTGTGCATTTAAGAGATAAGGCAGAGATTGATTATTTCGCGGTTTCTCTGCCGGATTTCCTGATTTTTGAGACTGATCTGAAGCGGAAAAACCGGGTGAACTGCGCGTTCCTTGCGGCGTTGGGCAGCTTTGGACTGAAGGAATACGAGAACGCGGATTACTTTGTGAAGGAAGGGCTTTCCAGGGATAACGCGCATCAGGGACTGCTGAGATTGCGGCAGGAGATGGAGAGTCTTCCAAATTAAGATATTCTCAAAAAAATCCGGGAGCCATGCTTCAAGGAAAGGTATAGGCGTCGTGTTTCAGTAAAAAATTCCAGGCGGCATGCCAGAAGATATGAGGGATCTGTATGACATATTCATTTAAAACCTATGAAAAATCTGCCATCCTGCGGGGGCACCTTCGCATGGGCGGCGATAATCCCGCAGGGGAGCGCATCAATGTCAACAGTCTGTATCTGGAGCGGGGTGGCAAGCCCTGGCTCGGCGTTATGGGGGAGTACCACTTCAGTCGTGACTGCGCCGCAAACTGGCACGAGGAGCTGTGCAAAATGAAGGCCGGCGGCGTGAATATTGTGTCTACCTACATGTTCTGGATTCACCATGAGGAGATTGAGGGCGAGTTTGACTTCACGGGCGACCGGGATATCCGGCGCTTTGTGGAGGAGTGTAGGAAGTTTAAGCTCGATGTTTTTCTGCGGATCGGCCCCTGGAGCCACGGCGAGTGCAGAAACGGCGGCTTCCCGGACTGGCTTTTGCAAAAGCCATTTAAGCTGCGGGAGGATAATGATGGGTATCTGAAGCTGGTGCGCATCTGGTATGAGAAAATTTATGAGCAGGTGCAGGGCTTATTTTACAAGGACGGCGGCCCGATCATCGGGATTCAGCTGGAAAATGAGCTGGTGGACCGGCCCGAACACCTGCTGACGCTGAAAAAGCTGGCGCTTAAAATCGGTTTTGACGTGCCGCTCTATACAGTGACCGGCTGGAACAGCAAATATGGCGCAAAAATTCCGGTGGACGAGGTGCTGCCGGTATTTGGCGCTTACGCGGAAGCGCCCTGGGATTCTCATACCGGCCCGCTGCCATTAAGCAGGCACTATGTGTTTCATCCGGTGCGAAATGACACGGCTGTCGGTGTGGATGTGATGCGGGATACGGACAAAAGCGGGTGGCGTCTGCCCTATGAGCGCTATCCCTTCCTCACCTGCGAGGTGGGGCCGGGTCTGCAGTCCACACACCACCGCAGGGTGCTGGTGTCCGGCATGGATGCCTATGCCATGTCGCTGACAAAGCTGGGCAGCGGCAATAACCTCCTGGGGTATTATATGTATCACGGCGGCGTCAATCCGATCGGGAAGCTTTCCACGATGCAGGAATCCAGGGAGACCGGCTATCCTAACGACTACGCGATTCTGTCCTATGATTTTCACACGGCCATGACCTCCTACGGGGAGGTGCGGGAGCAGTATCGTCTCTTAAACCTGCTGCATTTGTTTGTGACGGAGTTCGGGGAGAAGCTGGCACCCATGGAATATGTGGGTTCTGCGGAAGCGGTGGAGCCGGAGGACTTAAAAAGCCTGCGTTATTGTATGCGGACGGACGGGGAGAGCGGCTTTGTCTTTGTCAATCATTATCAGAGGCTGGCGAGGGTGGAGGATCTGCGCGGGGTGGTGATTGATACGGAAACTGCGGCTGTGCAGTCCGGGAATGAGACGGATCATGCGGTTTTGAAAGAACGAGTTGTTTTCCCGCCGATTGATGTCTGCGGCGACGTCAGCTTTATCCTTCCCTTTAACCTGGACCTTCAGGGCAATCTGCTGAAATACGCTACGGCGCAGCCCCTGACGAGAGAGGGGAATACATATTTCTTTGCGCAGATTGAGGGGATTGACGCGCGGTATCAATTTGCCGGCAGCACGGCAGCAATATGCCCGGATATAGCGGCGGAAGCAATGACAAAGAAGCCCGGCGGGCAGATTTTTTCCTTCCTATATAAAAATATCCGGATCGTGACCATTCCTTGGCAGCAGGCCCGTTTCCTGCGCAAGCTGGACGGAGCTGTCTATATCGGAAAAGACTGCGACCTCTATCTGGCTGACGGGAAAGTGAAAGCCGTGCAGGAGGGCAGCTTTGCCTATTTGAAATGGAACGGGAGCGATTTTGAGGCGCACAGTGTGGAGAAGGTCTGGAAAAACGCGACTTATTGTGTGGAAAAGATCGCTAAGACGGAGGGCTGGCCTGAAGAAGAGCGGCTGAGGGAACTGTTTTGCCAGGATATTTCACGTAAAAAGTGCATTCAACCGGAAGATAAGGGGGGAAAAATGGAAGACAAATCCGGCGATTTATATACCGGGAAATTCCGCGACGAGCTTTCCATCGGCGGCTCCCGCCGCCTGACCTGGTACCGGTTATCCGCCGACAGCCCCGAAGGCTTTATCGACATATCCGAACCCTGCGATACCTGCCAGCTTTACGCGGACGGAACATTCGTCGCGGACAAATATTACGACGGCGAGCCCTGGCGTTTCCCGGCAAGCCTCGTTTACGGCAAAGATTGCGTGATCGTGCTGTCACAGATAAAGAATGATTGCTACAGGGAGGTGTAAGGTTCGCTTTCTGAAGTTTAATGTAAAGATTTTATGAAAATATTGCAATTTCCTCCAATCAACCATATAATGGATAAATAAAAACAATGGGAGAAAGTGACATGAAGGTTCTTGTAATTCCCGATATCCATCTGAAGACATGAATTTTTGACAGAGCAGAGGGCATCCTGAAATCAGGCAGAGCAGACCGGGCGGTATGCCTTATGGATATGCCCGATGACTGGAATATGGAATTTCAGACAGAACGATATCGGGAGACTTTTGACCGCGCGATTGCTTTTGCTGCGGCCTTCCCGGACACGCTCTGGTGCTATGGTAACCATGACATAAGCTATCCGTGGGGCAGGCTTGAGACAGGCTATTCTCCTTATGCGGAGCGGACGGTGCTGTCAAAGTTCGAGGAACTGGAGAACAGCCTTCGGAATCCGGCACAGATTAATATCATGCAGAGGATTGACAATGTGCTTTTTTCACATGGCGGCCTTTCTATGGAATTTGTAAAATGGCTTGATGAAAACCTGTCTGATGCTGATATAGATGATGTAATAGCGGCTGTGAATAACGCCCCACAGGCGTATCTCTGGAATGACGAATCTCCTCTTTGACTCAGACCGCAGTATAAGCATAGAGAGGCATTTCGAAATGGAACCTATACGCAGGTGGTTGGCCATACACCGGTTGAGAAAATCTGTGAGAAAGATGGCTTTATTTCGACAGATGTTTTTTCTACCTATCGTAACGGGACGCAAATCGGAGAGTCCGCGATGATCGTGATCGATTCAAAGACGGGGAGATATGAGAAGATTGAGGTCCCGGGAAAGCGGAAATAAAAAAATTTATAAGCCGAAAAAAGACAAAAGGGGGAGCCCTATACCGCAGGATTTAAGCATAAGACTCCCTCTCCCGTTTGTTTTTTTGATGCTGGTTGTTTTTGGACTACAGCTTTGCGTAAACCGCTTCGCGTTTCTCTTTCGGAACTTTTAATCTGTCCATGGCCTGTTCAGCGGTCCAGTTCATGGTCTCCATCAGGGCCTGAACGTTCTGCACAAGAGCTTCCATCTGCCCCTGGCGCAGAATCGTTTTTGCCTCATATTCCAGAATTTGTCCACCCATAATCGTTCTCACTCCTTCCTTTACGGCTCCATAGTTAGCTGCCAGATTGTCTACGACCTTTTCTGACATATCGATCAGTGTCTTTTTGAAGTATGCGCTCAATTGCCCGAGGTATTCCAGGTGGTCCAGGTGATTTACGATCATCCGGTATTCAGCCTTCAGCGCATTCAGTTTTTCCTCATTAGTATTGTATTCTTTTAACCGGCTGTCATATGTAAAAATGTAGAAAGGCAGCAGGAAAAGAAGATTTTTCTTCAGTAGTTCGTCCAGCGAATAGTTTTTCATTTTGATCGCCGGAATCTCATAAGTAAGGGCTTTGTCCTGAAATCTGATACAGATATGCAGATTATCAGGGGTGTTTTTCGTGCTTCGCAGATACAGGATGGCACAGTTTGGAATTTCCACTTCCAGGGTATTCCCGATCATTCTGCCATCGTCCAGCGCGATCTGGGTGGAATATTCGAAAATTCTCACCAGCATGCTGCTGTCTGGGTTTGTCTGGCATTCAAAAAGGTATTTTTTGACATATGCCCCGATAATGGAAAAACTTGTGTCTGTGATACGCTTATCCTCCCTGCCGTCCTGCTGATTGAGATAATGGATATCAGGCGAAAACACTATCTCTTCATTTCCTGTAAACTTCTCGCCAAAAACTTCATTGATGAGAGGAATGAGCAGGGAACTGCAGTCGTTAATCAGCGTGCGAAACACATCGTCGTATGGAGTACCCGTATGTACTCCAGTGCTCTTGTCGGTTTTTCGGCCATTGGCATCACCGCCTTGTCTGTAATGTCGCCAGCTGCGGCGCATTTTTCTGGAGTACAGATTTATACTAACATGGAGTGACAAAATCTGCAAGGCGAAAACGAAATATCGCGGGCGGTTAATTTTCCCCGACCTCATATTCCTGGCTCTCGACGATAGTGGGTTCGGCGATTGATTCAAAGGTACTGAAGTTTACTGCCAGCAGAACCGTGTTAATAAGTATCACCGCTATAATAATTGCGGCAATCACTTTGAGTACCTTTTTGGTTCTGCGATTTCTTATGGCCAGCTGTTCATTGATTTGCTGAAGCTGTTCGGCTATTTGCTTCTGGGCTTCCTGTTCCGTGGGAATTTCTGCTCCCAGAAGGTCGCTGACAGACACTTCAAAGACAGCTGCCAGTTTAATCAGCATTTCGGAATCCGGCACCGACAGGCCGTTCTCCCACTTTGAGATGGTCTGTCTTACGACATGCAGCCTGGCGGCCAGCTCATCCTGGGAAAGCCCCCTGGATTTTCGAAGATTTCGGATATTTTCATTCAGCATATGGATTTCCTCCCTGGTTGTTGTTTTTGCGGGTTTCTCATCGTACCGGCAAGCCGCCCCGGTTCTGGCTCGTCGGTGCTGTTAATTGCCGGAGATGCGATGACCTGCCTGCGGTATCATCATATGATATTACGCCGTTGCGGGCAAGCAACGCAGATTGACATTTCCTAATCTATAGAAATAGATTTATACTAACATGGAGTGACAAAATCTGCAATGCGAACAATCAGGAGGAGAGGAAATCTGTAAATGAAAGATTTTGTTGCAACGATTTCAGCTTGAAGGTATAATGACTGCAAAATTGAACAGAGAGGAGGAACTGAATGCCTGCTATATGCACGTTTCGGGGCATAAAGATTTACGTCAATTATCGGGATCATATGCCGCCGCACTTTCACGCATACTACGGAGAATACGAATGTTGCATAGACATGAACGAACTGGAAAAGATAAGCGGCGATATGCCGAATAAACAACTGAAGATGTTAATGGGCTGGGCAGCACTGCATCAGGAAGAGCTTAAGGAGAATTGGTATCTTGCACAGCAGAAGGAAATGCTGTTCCAGATTGACCCGTTGAAATAGAGGTGCGCTATGGAGCTGGAAGAAAAAGTAAAGCAGTATTTTGAAAATCCGAGAAAAATAAAAGAAGTTACACCTGGTGAAAATTACACACTTTATATTACCTTTGATAATGGAGAGAAGCGAAAGCTTGAGATGGTTGATGAGTTGACCGGTGTTTTTGCTGTACTCAGAGATAAAAGCAGATTTGAGAAGGTATTCATCAATGATGTTGGGAATATTGCGTGGAATCTGGATGAGGATGTTGACAGCTCCCTGCATTGGGAGAATCAGATTGATATCTGTAAGGATTCCGCGTATATGGACAGTATTCCGCTGAATCACTGAGAGTGCTGTAAAAATACAGATGATAAAAACAGGGAGCGGTGCGCCGCAGGGGTTTGGCATAAAGTTCCCTGTTTTACCTTTGGCGGCGCCCGCTGTCATGATGTCCGGGAAGCTGACAAACGCAAAAACACATATGAATTTGCCGGATCGGAACCGCTATTGCTGACAGGAGTTTGTCAAGGCGGCAAGGCTTATTGTGAGGAGTAATATGGAAAAGCAGGACAATCGTTTAATTAACGGAAAAATCGCGCCGGTGCTTCTGGAATTCGCGGTTCCTTTTATGGTGGCCAGCTTTCTGCAGTCCGTCTACGGGGCTGTGGATCTGTTCGTGGTGGGCAGATATACCGGTTCCGCGGCGGTGTCCGCGGTGTCCATCGGCTCGCAGCTGATGATGATAGCCACTATTCTGGCACAGGGGGTCTGCATGGGCGGGACGGTGCTGATCGGACAGCGAATCGGGGAAGAAAACTGGACAGGCGCGGCCAACGCGGTGGGAAATCAGTGCGTTTTGTTTGCGGGATTGGCGGTGATATTGACACCGCTGATGCTGGCGGCCAACCGGCTGTTAGTGGCGCTGATGCAGAAATTCCCACTCAACTTTTAATACAATTTGGCGATAGCTTATGTGCCTGAGTTC